>CADBSN010000020.1 GCA_902797255.1 uncultured Bacteroidales bacterium
TCAATTAGAGAACCCGAAGTGAACTTCGCTTCTCTTTTTGCCAAACTGCCAACAGCCTGCTCGGCTTAGAAACATTTCAAAGAAAAAAAATGAAAAGTCTCCCCATAGAGGGGGGTTCTGTCCCCCGATGACGGGGGAACCGAAGGGGGTGTAAAGACCATTGAATGCCCAAGGGCAGAGGGGGTTTGAATGGCCTCTAGACGCTAGACTCTTGACTCTAGACACAGTAAACTTGATAACACAATCTCCATCAGGCATATCAATCGCAGACGGATGGCGAGTCTCCGATGGGTGATACACGAAGGAAAACTTGCAGCTACGCGAGGCGACACGTGCAGCCACGCGAGGGAACACGTGCAGCTACGCGAGGGAACACGTGCAGCTACGCGAGGGAGCAAACTGACCTACGGACGAACCACAAGAATTCATACGGTGTTTATCTTTTTATGTTTCACATCCCCTAAAACAACAATTAGGCGTATCAACGTCAAATCAATCGAATGAATCTTACGGATAGAGACGGGAACAATAAAGTACTTTAAATGAAAAATAAAGTTAAATATGGTTAAGTTTGCGTAACTTTTTGTCAAAGATGTTTGACATTTAGAAAAATTTGCTTTACTTTGCACCGTGAATGTAAAGTTGATAGTTGATAGTGTATAGTTTATAGTCAGTTGAAAGAGTTCAAAGTTCAAGGGTTCAAAGTTCAAGGGTTCAAAGTTCAAGGAGTTCAAGGGGCCTCTAGACGCTAGACTCTTGACTCTAGATTTTAAATGTTCAATAGTATGATGTCAAAAAGTTATTTGTTTCAACCGGTATTTAGGAAGATAGGGTATGCCTTGTTGGCAATTGCTTTGGTCTATTACGTGGCTTGTTGGATTTGGGAGCCTGTGGCTGAGGCGATATGTTTTCCTATGTTGAGTTTTACGCCTGGTATGGGGGCTGACCCAGAGAAGTATCATTTCGGTATTCAGATTGAGAATGCGGGATGGTTTGAGATTGTGATGACGCTGATGTGTGTGGGTTGTGTGTTTGTGGCTTTCTCGCGTGAGAAGGTGGAGGATGAGTTCATTGCGCATATCCGTGTGCAGTCGTTGGTATGGTCCTTGATGGTGAACATGATTCTTGTGCTTATCACCACCTTATTTATATATGGAGGATCGTACTTGATTTGTATGGCGGTCTATCCGTTCTCTACGTTCTTGTTTTTCATTGTGAAGTATAATTGGTCACTCTATAAATTCCGCAAGAACAATGAAGAATAGTTTGAAGGTGGAGCGTGCCATCATGGATTTCACGCAACAGCAGTTGGCGGAACTAGTGGGTGTGAGCCGCCAGACCATCAACGCGATAGAGAAGGGCAACTATGTGCCTTCGACGACTTTGTCGCTGAAACTGGCCCGTGTGTTTAGTAAACCATTAGAAGAAATATTCCAGTTAGATGAGAATGATTAAGATGAAGCGTGTTTTTAGTTTTGTTGCCATTGTTGCAACGTGTATGAATCTCTATGCGCAGTGGGATTCGCCGGAGTTGAATGCGTATATGCGTACTGCTTACAAGCAGATTTATGAGGTATCAGGTAAGGTGTATGGATCGGATGAGTTTGAGCCGAAACCGTATCCGCTTCAGGGTGCGAACGTGAAGGTGGTTTGTCTGGGCGACACGACCAAGATGGATGGACAGTCGGTATGGAAGAACGGTGATGTGGATGTGTGGCTGCCTCTGCGTGAACGCTTGAAAGACACGCGTGTGAAGGTGACGATTACCTATGTGGGTATGGACACGTTCGAACAAATCTATTCGCCTGAGAAGACGAAGGAGAATGGTGTGGATAAGTATAACATCAAGCTCGACTCGGTGGTGCTACGCAGTAAGCCGATGACGATTGCTGAAGCTGAGGTGGTGGCTGAGTTGAAGAAGATGTACCAGCGTGGCGATACGGTCATCTTCAATGCTGATGCCTACGAGATGCCGTCGGGTAGTGTGCTACTGGACTTGGTGCGCCGTCTGCCTGGATTGAAGTACGAGGGTGGCAAGATGACTTATATGGGTAAGGACATTGAGGAAATCAAACTGAATGGTGACTCGTTCTTCAAGCACGATATGAGTATTGCGCTGAATAACATGCCTCATGAAAAACTGAAGAGTCTGAGTATCTATGAGGAGTTGAAAGATACACTCGACGTGAAGAGCGATAAGCATCTGGTGATGGATATGGAGACGAAGGAACCGATGACGGGTACAATATTCGCAGAACTGAGAGCATCAACCACAGAGAAGTTCAATCACTATGGTGTTGGCGGCTATATCAATATGTGGAAACAGAAAGGGCTGCAGCTGAACGGTAGTTTCAATACGCAGGATATACCCGATGAAGGTACCTATCAGTTGGAGACGGTGAGAACATTCGGTAACTTGATGGCGGAGTATAACTTCAACGACAAAGCGTCGATAAACGGGAATGTGAACCATAACTATAACCGCGACGAGACGAAGAACGACACCTACACGAAGATGTTCATGCCGGATTATACGCAGAACTCGATGAACGAGTCGTTCAGCAGCAACAAGAACAAGAACTGGAGTGGGGGAATCGGTTCGTTTGCACGAATTTCAGAAAAGCTTTACTTCAATGCAAATGTCGATATGAGCAAGGCGGACACGAAGAACTACAGCGAATCGAATGACACGATTTCGAACGAGGGTGAAGGGTTGGTGAGCACCACTCGTCAGATTAACTCATCGGACGGTGATAACAAATCACTGAACGGAAACTTCAACTTGAACTATACCTTCGATGAAGACCATAAAAATGAGCTGAGTCTCTCATACTCGTATAACCACTCTGACAGCAAGAACACCTCGTACAACAAGTCGTACAGCCGGTTCGTGCAACTTGACAGTATTCGCGACGTAAACCATCGTATTTCTTCTCCTGATCGTAACAACCAGCACGACATCATGCTGCGCTACAGCCACAGGATGGGTGGAGGATACATGAGAGGTATGGACGATGATGACGAGAATCGTGTGAACTCGTTCCTCAGTATCGGCTACGGAGTCAATTTCAACAAGAGTACCAGTACTCAGAACTATGAGGACATCCTTGCTGACGGATCATTCGCACAGGTGGACAGCCTTCACTACGATAAGCGGAATAGTAACTTTGAGCATCGTTTTCAGTTGTCGTATTTCTATAGCGATAAGAAGTCGCGTTTGAATGCGTCGATTCAGGCTTCTCCTCGTAAGATGACCATCGATAACGACCAGTATGGCAAAAACGAGCATATCGAAAGCAAGGGTGTTCAACTCAATTTCAATGCGAACTATACGCTTAATGTGAAGAAAGACAAATATACGCTGAGCTATTCGGGAAATAATGCTTTGCCTGGTGTGGAGCAGTTGTCGAACGTGACGAACTACAGCGACCCGATGAACATCAGCGTGGGTAATCCGAACCTGAAGAATGCATTCAACCACAACTTCCAGCTTGAGTATCAGCTGAAGTCGCTGATGCGTCTGCAACTCTCCTATGGATTCACCGACAACCAGATTACCACACTCACATTGATGGACAAGTCAACTGGTGCACGTCGTACATCGCCTGCCAATATCAACGGCAACTGGAACACACGCGAGTATGTCTACTTCACTATTCCTATCCACGACTTCACGCTCAGCATCAATGCCACGCACTCGTTCAATCATGGTGTGTCGTATGTGCAGGAGCTGACTGATAGTGAAGCGAGGAAGAGTGCAACGAAGCACCATAACTTCGATGCAAACGTGTCTGGAAGCTATGGCAATAAGTATTGGATGATGCGTGGAGGAGTAGGTTACTCCATGAACCATAGCAAGAGTGATTACCTTACCACTGCTACAAAAGGCCAGGCAATTAATGCGAATGCTGATATCAGCTATGAAGCTCCGTTCGGTCTGGAACTTGGTATCGACTGCACCTTCAACAAACCGTTCGGCTACGAGATGGCATCAGCTAATAAGACGGAATGTCTGCTGGGATTGAGAGCCGAATATCACTTCCTCAAGCGTCGTCTGGCAACTGTTGGGGTAAACTGGCGCGACATCCTTAACTCGTATAACGGATTCAATGCTTCGATGGACGGAACCACGTGGAACGAAAGTCGCACCTATGGTGAGACATCCATGTTCGTCCTTTCGTTCAGCTATCGATTCAACGCGTTTGATTGATAATATTGAAGTTAACGGAGTTAACGAAGTTAGCGGCCATACGGCCTCGAAGTTACCGCTTGAGCAATGCTCTTCGCTCCGACGAAACCAAAGCATGCTATTAAGTCAAGAGTCGAGAGTCAAGAGCCCTCTAGACTCTAGACCCTAGACAGTGCAAACGAAGCGATAACTCCTAAAAACAAAAGCAGGTGAGCCCGAAAAGCTCACCTGCTTGTTTATCCTATCTCGCTCAACTCCAACCATTGCATGGATTTTTCATCTAATTCTTCATTGAGCTGGGGGAGTCGTTTCGATAGCTCAACGATTTTGTTGACTTCGATAGTACCTCCACTCAATTTTGTTTCTATGTCTTTCTTTTCTGCTTCGAGGCGCTCAATATCCGCTTCGAGCTGAGCCATGAGTTGCTTTTCCTTGAAGGAGAGTTTGCGAGGACGAAGCCCCCTTTTATCCCCCTTAAGGGGGAAAGTAGACTCCTTCTGTTCCCCTCCTTTTAGGGAGGGGTTAGGGGCAGGCGTTGTGTTCTTCCATTCGCGGTATTGGGTGTAGTTGCCAGGGAAGTCTTGTATGTCGCCTTGTCCCTTGAAGACAAGGATGTGGTCGACTACTTTGTCCATGAAATAGCGGTCGTGACTGACGATGATGAGGCATCCGCGGAAGTTGGATAGGTATTCCTCCAGTATTTGCAAGGTGACGATGTCGAGGTCATTCGTAGGCTCATCGAGAATGAGAAAGTTAGGATTGCGCATCAACACCGTACATAGATAGAGACGTCTGCGTTCGCCACCGCTGAGCTTTGCAATATAAGTGTGCTGCTCTTCTGGTGTGAAGAGGAAATGCTGGAGGAACTGGCTTGCACTGAGTCGCTGCCCGTTTCCGAGGTCGACATATTCTGCTATATCGCGAACGGCATCAATCACTTTCTGGTCATCACGGAAGTGAAGCCCTTCCTGCGAATAGTACCCAAAGCGTACGGTCTGTCCGATATCGTACGAACCTGAGTCGATGGGTTCCACCCCTAGGAGGGTCTTGATGAAGGTGGATTTGCCTGTTCCGTTATTGCCGACGATACCTAGTTTCTCATATCGTGAGAATGTATAGTTGAAGTTGTGCAGAATGATATTGTCACCAAATGCTTTGCATACATCTTTGGCAATGAAAATCTTGCTACCGATATAACTCCCACCCGTTTCAAGGCGCACATTCCGTTCGTTGATGCGTTGTTTGGCAATCTTCTCCAGCTCGTAGAAGGCTTCCTCACGATAGCGAGCCTTATGCCCTCGTGCCTGTGGCATGCGGCGCATCCATTCGAGTTCGGTGCGGTAGAGATTGTTGGCACGTTCAATTTCTGTAGTGAGGTTTTCGAGCCGTTCCTGACGTTTCTCAAGATAGTAGCTATAGTTGCCACGATAGGTATAGATGCGTGAGTCGTCCATCTCAATGATGACGGAGCAGATACGGTCGAGGAAATAACGGTCGTGAGTGACCATGAGGATGCTCATCGTGGAACGGCTGAGGTAGTTCTCTAACCACTCAATCATCTCGAGATCGAGGTGGTTGGTAGGCTCGTCGAGGATGAGCATATCGGGTTCGTTGATGAGTATCTTAGCGAGAGCCACACGTTTGATTTGTCCTCCGCTGAGCGAACCGATCCGTTGTGTGTGGTCGTAGATTTTGAATCGGGTGAGCATCTGTTCGGCTCGTAGTGCAGGATCGGTATGTTCGGAGACGATGAGGTTTTCAAGCACAGCCTCCATGATGGTCTGCTGAGGGTTGAAGGTCGGTGTCTGCTCGAGATAACCTATCTTCAGGTCGTTACGAAAGATGATACGACCCGATTCGTAGCCTTCATGACCGGCGAGGATGGAGAGTAGGGTGGACTTACCTGTTCCGTTCTTTGCAATCAAACCCACATGGTCGCGTTCGTTGATGGTGAACGTGACATCCCAAAACAACACTCGGTCACCTATCCGTTTACCGAGTGCCTGTACATCCATATAAGGTTGAACTGCTGCCAATGATTTGTTTGATTAGAATCTAAGTCCGAAGTTACAACTGAGCATGTGAATATTCGCAGAGAAGTCTTCTGTCACAACACTATAACGATAGTTGAACCCCATCACCAACCGTCCCATATAGAAACGGACATCTGTACCCAGTCCAATTGTATAGTAGGTGTGGTGATAATAGTCGGCTATCATTGGAATCTCGAATTCACACCATCCGAATCCGAAGTTGGGTGATACAATCATACCATTTCTGTCGTTTGCAAACGTGAATGTATGTCCTAAGGCTCCTCCATAGAACGTGAAATGGCTCTCGGTGAATGAGTGGTAGTAACTGCCGTAGAGGTTCTTATAAGTGACGCTGGCATCGAAGCCGAGGTCGTGGTTCGTTCCCTTGGCATACCTCATCGGGATGTGTGACAACGTCATGTGGGGACCCAATGTAACTGTAAGCGGTGAGTTCTTTGGCGGACGATAATGCCACTTGTCCTGTGCACAAACCGAAGTGGCGAGCATCGTGATCATAAATAGGGTAATTACCTGTTTCATTGTTGATTCTTTTTAATGACTAATGGATGTACCTTATACCTTATATATAATATAACGCACGAAGCATGGAAATGTCAAGTGAAATTACCAACTTTTTTATGAAGAAGTTCAATAAATCTTAGAGTGATGGTATCAGACTACCCTATAGAAGCCTTCCTTCCTGTGACGGAAGGAAGGCTAGGGGAGTGGTTAATTGATAGAGAGCGTCTTGATTTCCCAAGTAGGAGCACATGAGGTCGAACTCTTGTAGTGGAACGCAATCTTGATGGTCTGTCCAGCATACTTCGCAAGGCTTGCTGTTCCATCTATGTAGTTGTAATCAGTTCCAGCTGGCCATGCAGACAACTCAATTTCTTCTTTTGCTCCGGAAGCAAGAACTGCCTGTACTGAAACGAAGTCAGCTCGTGTATTTCCGTTGAGGAAGTTGAGTGCCTGGTTGATGCTGAGTGTTGCTCCTGTAGCAGGAATGGTGAATTCTGGGCTAACGAAGTCAGACTCCGCTGCGTTGTTCGCCTTGTTGTAGTAGGCAGATGCCTTCATACCATAGGTCTTGTCCTGCTTCCATACGAAGTTCAAACTTCCAAGATCCACATCTTGAATACTCCAACCTTCTGTTGAACTTGTAAAGGTGATGCTGTATGGGATTGTTGAATCGCCTGTATCGCCACCACCGTTATCACCGCCACCGTTATCGTCTCCACCTGTAGCTAATCCTCCATCTGAAGTAGTGAGTTCCGCATCATCGATAAGCACATCTGCTCCTGGACTCTTCGGAATCATTACAACGAGGTTGATGGTTGTCTCGCTTGTGAGTGTGAAGCTGTGGTTGACTTCTACCCATTCTCCGTTGGTGATATTGTTGACATAGTCACCATAAGTATAGCTGCCAACACCTCCATCTTTCAATGGAACATATCCTGGACGAACGCTTGCAGCGGTTGATGTAGCTGCTTTGGCATAGAACTTAAAGTTGTAGGTACCTGCTTTCAGCGTGATTTCCTTGTATGCCAGACGCTTGTTGGCCTTTGTATCTCCAGCTGCCTTTACAGAATAGTTTCCGCTATGCGCCTCGTTAGATTGGCTGAGGTTTGCCGATGACGCAGTTGTGGTTGACTTCCAATATACAGGTTCATCTCCACTCCATGTTTCGAAAGTTCCGTTGGCAATCAGGTTGTCACCTGTTGGCTCTGGTTCTGGTGTTGGTTCGGTTTTTCCTCCTTGATGAACTTTGAAGTTCTTGAGTTCCCATGTGGTAGAGTTTTGGTTGTTGCACTCGAAGCGGAATGCGAAGTAAACCTTCTCCTGACCAACAAGAGTTGCTGGCAAGGTGAGGGTAGGAGCTGCATAGAATGTCCAGTCTTTGGTTGCCGATTCAACTGCTTCGAAACCAAGGTCGGTCCATGTTGCAGTCGTTACGTCTCCATTGAAGTCGGTACTTGCATAGAGTTTGTGGTATGCTGTAATATCAGTGCCTGTTCCTACATAACGAAGCACATAGTCAAAGTCGATAACGACAGCTTCGTCATTACCCTCTGCCTTTGTGGTATTGATTGCAGGCGAGATGAGCCATGATACGGTAGGCGTGGTTGTATTGTTTGCATAACCTGTAGCTTTCGCGTATGAGTTACCCAGACTCCAAGCTGTTCCCTTCTCAGTTACAACAGTGAATCCGTCCTTCAAGCTGCTGCTGGTATATGGAATTGGATTCTCACCTGCTGGCTCTGGATTATCAGGATTGTCGGGTGTCGCATTAGCCTTTCCTCTAAGAACTTTAAAATTCTTCACTTCCCAAGTACTTGAGTAAGAATCATGAGCAATATGCTTCAAGGCAACGACGATGCTCTTACCTATGAATTCATTAGGAATTTGAACTTCTTGGTCTACAAACGTGAAACTACCGCCAAGACCTTCCGTGGACATAGGCAGTTCGGTCCATGTTGCTGTTGATACATTGTTGGCATAGTCGGCACTGACGAGCAGTTTGTGGTCCTCTTTAATCGTAGATTTTTCGTAATTGATTGCCTGACTGAAACTGATATACGCGGAGTCAACGTTCTCAAGATGTATGAACGGACTCACGAGATATGTTTCACCTGCTTTGTTCTCTTTTTGTCCGTTACCATCAAAGTCTTTATAACCCGTAACTACAGCACTACTATAGTCACTATACCAGCTAATATCGCCACTTGCAGATTTGGAATTGAACTTTCCAAGTGATGATGCGAAGGTTTCACTAAAGATTGTGGAGCCTCCTGTTGAATGGATGGTGTATGGTGCAGGCACGTCTTCACAAGCAGTGAATACCAGAGCCATTGCTACACATACTAATGATAATAGTTTTTTCATATCGTATTGTTATTTAGTTGTCTTATCGTTTGTTATTCACTGATGATTTCCATATCGTCGACCGAACGTAGCTGGAGTTGCCATCCGTCGTAGAATGACATCATACCGGTGAGTCGAACGGTGCCCTTCGGCATCTTAAGGAACGATACATCGTTCTGGGTGCTGGTACGTACCGTGATGATGGTACTGCCAATCTTGAATTCGCGGTCAACACCCATACCTGCATCTTTCAACTCGTCGGGAGCAAAGATAGTCTCATCATCGCCAAGTACGAACTTACCTGTTACGGTTACGAGCATTGGCGCGTTCTTATAGTTCTGGTACGATTTGTCGTGGAACATCGCGTGGCTATCGTCAGGGAGTTCAAAAGGCTTGATCTTGTTAGTATAGTCCGAGGGGTTGCCTACAAGATAGATGTTGGTCTGGCATAGCTCGAAGAGCATAGGACCGAGTCGTAGGTTGTTGCTGCTGGTAAAATATGGCTGACCAATCTTTGGCAGTTTACTATAGCAGCCTACATATAGTCCTTTGAGGTTGACACGAACCATCTGTCCGTAAGGGAAATATGGATAGAGGCACGTGTTCTTCACAGCCAAAACAATCGCACGTGAAGGATCAACCATATCATATGTGGCGTTATATTCAGCTAGCATCACGGTTTGATAGAGGTTACCTCCCTTATCATTGGCTACAACGACACCTTCCACAATCTCGTCCTCTTCAATCAGAACAAACGCATTATTCTGCGTGAACACACTTGCATATTTGTCTTTGAAGTTATGGATGGAAATGGTGGTATCACCAACAGATGTTTGCTTAGTGACAGAGTAGTTGCTGACATCTGGCGCGTCGTGATCGTCCATACATGCTGACAATACGATGCATGTAAACATGAGCATCAATGCTCCTATGTGAAATATATTTCTTTTCATATATACCGTTATTTATTAGAACCGATAAGTAACATTCAGGAAGGCATTGATTGCATTAGCATAATAGTACTTTGAGTTCTTCGAGAACTTGTAGGAGCGAGCTACTCCTGTACTATAGAGGTCATCACGATTCTGCTCGAAACCTCCAGTACGGAGGTTTGTGTTGTTCGTGAGGTTTTGGATGGCAAGGTTGATGGACATGGCGCGTCCTCCTCGCAGACGGATAGACTTTCCAATGGATGCCTCAAGCATAAATCCACCTTTGTACTTCTCCAGACTTGGGCTGTAAGAGCCTACAGTGTTTCCGTTGGTGTCAAACAAGACCCCTCCGTCTTCAGCCAGAATCTGCAGGCTTGAACGACCCGATCCGTCGTCGATATTGAAAACAGGTGTTCCGCCCACAGAGCCTGTTGCTGTGTAGTTGTTCAATACGTTGCTCAGACGACGATAGGCTGAATATCCAACATATACTCTGTCGTAGTAGTTAGCATTCAGTTCGAGGTACCAGTTGTTGATGTTGTAATTGATTCCGAAGCTGACAGCTGTGAGCGGAGTACTGCCGACCTTGATGTCTTTCATGATGACACGCAATGGCATGTTTTCTCCTGTTACAGGATTGCTCCAAGAATTGAGTTGTTCGTTGGTTTCCGAGTTCATACCTTCGTAGTTGACCTGAGCATACGGATTGTCTATGTACTTTGCGTCGCTGATGGTGCCTATCAGATTGAATGACAACCTGCTGTTAACTTCGTATACTAATGCACCTTCGAGTCCATAGTGCTCTTTACTGATACCTGTCATCGTGAGGTAAGTGAATCGGTTTTCCTGATCGTTGTAGAACGCTGTCTGCTCCACTTGATTCAAGAAACGTGTGAAAAATCCTGTGAACTTACCCGTGAGACTGCCAAATCGGAATTTCCAATTCAGTTCCGAGCTGAAGATGTCTTCGTTGTGAAGGTTATCCACGAAGTTGTTCTGCATGCGAGGTGCCACAAAGACATTACGTGCAAGTGGTGCTTTTGTGTCCCAACCCAATCCTAACGAAATCAGGTTGTTGGCAAATGGACGAAGTGACATCAATAGCTTTCCTCCACCACCGATGAACTTAGCTGTTCCGCTTGATCCGTAGGAGTTCTGAGGAGCACGTCCATTCTGCATCTTACCGTCACGTTCAATGGTTGTTCCTTCCATATACAAACCATGCATGATGTCAAAAATATCATTCGTATGTTCAATCACGCCCCATGCTTTTGCTTTATTGACATTGATATTATAGTCGTAACCGAACTTGTCACCTTTATATATACGTTTATAGGGATTTCTTAGGTCGTTAGCTGCCTCTGTCGGATTTGCTACAGACCCCTTTCCGTAATCGTTGGCACTGAACTTATCGTAGTCGTAATAGAATTCTCCGCCCAGCAGATCATCCATCGTCTTATAGTGCATACCTGTTGTATGGTTCAGATTAATTCCCAACGAATACTTTGTGTTGATGTCAATATTGTGATTGAAGGTTGAATTGAACGCAAATACCAATTGGTTGTTATGACGACGTTCCTGATAATATAAAGTCTCATCTCCGTTTTGATTCTGAACGCTGTTCACATAGTACATCCGATCCCAGTTAATCTGACGATTGGCTTCGCTAGATGTCCAGAAGTTATATAGGTCGTTGTACTGGGAGAGGAAATATGGATTATCCTGCAAGAAGTCAGGATTGTTTCTGTTCTCAAGGTCGTATACATCAAAGATGCTACTTGGCAGGTTCTTGTAATAGTCGGGACGTGGGTCGTATGCATCACCGTTCCATCCAAGAGCTGATGAACTGTATCGGCTGTACTTCACACCTGCAGAGGTAGTAAGTTTCTTACTATTGTCAATCTTCCAGTCCCATGTGAGGATGGCTGTTGGTTCGAAATCCTTAACTACACGTGAGTTACGTTTCTTGCCATTCTGATAACCCCAGTATGGGTTGTAGTAATGAGAATTTGCCAACCAGTAAGCTTCTTCGGTTGATGCACCTTGCTGTGCACGTTCGGTAGGAGAACCGAAGGTTACGAACGAAAGACTATGATGATCGCCCCATTGTTTCTCCGCAGATAACAGGTATGAGAGAGAGTTGTAGAACGTGCCTTTAATCACACCCTCCTTGGCCCATCTGTAGCCGACAGTTGCCGCAAATGCCCATCCGTTGTCCATCAAACCAGTTGCATAGGTGTACATGCCACGTAGCACATAGTTTCGGTTGGTTCCCGACAGTGTAAACTTATGTCCTTCGGCAAAGACAGAGGCTCGTGTGTTGATATTCGAGCCACCACCAATCGGAGTCAGTCCAAAGGTATTGTACTCGAAGCCCGTTACTGCTTCACTGTTTCTGGTTGCATCATTCATGCCACCTATCATGCTGTATTGGAATCGACCTGTTTCCACGTCATTCAACAGCAATCCATTTATGTAGGTCTGTTCATACATGTTGTCGTATGCACGAACCTTGAAACGCATCGGGCTGAACCTGTATCCCACTTCTCCCAGATAGGGGTCGTTGTTCGATGACGAGATGTTCGATACCGTCTGTGACGCATCGTTGTCATCATCCAACTGACTCTCTGTGAAAGTAAAGTCATAGTTGTCCGACTGTAAGGTATCAACTACCACCTGTGCCGATGTTGCACCAGAGACACAGAGCAGTATTGCCACCAGTTTTAAACATTTACTCATAATTGATTTTATTTGTTATTTTAATTTCGTTTTTGGTTCTGCAAATATACAAAAAAAAATTAAGGAGTATTCACAAATTCTTAATAAAATTGAACTTTACAATTATCTTTTATTTTACTTTGATGAATTTGCCTCGTTTCTGTCATTTTAACAAGACAAAAGAAGTTCTTGAAGGTGAACAAACAAGCGCTATTTGCTAATCCGTCGATTGATGCAGGCAACCAGATGATAGGCAATACGGAAATACCATCGTTGCGGGTATTCTAGATCCACCGTTCGGGTATGTGAACGCAACACATGTAAGTCATAGAAGAAATTATGGACAATCCATTCCTCGATGACGTTACGATTGGTGCGTAGAAGGATATGATAGTCCTTCCCTTCCTGTTCCTGCCTGATTCTCTGCAGGGTCTGTAGCATACCACGCAGAGAGTTGATCTGCCAACTCTCATGAATGGTCAGAATCGTATCTGATATTGAGTACTCCAGCTTCATCCGACATTAGAAATCGTATTTCAGACCTAACGTAATGTATTCCTTGAATTGGAAATATCCGAGGTTGTCATCGTAGTACTTCATGGGTCGGTTATCGTCGAATCGCCAAAGTGTGTATACATCCGTCGAGATATATTTCGAGAATTCGTAGGTGAATATGTTCTCCATTTCGGCCTCGACATATTTGTATGAAGTAAATGCGTAGCTTCGGCATTTCCACGTGAAGTTCTTTACGATTGTGAACTTGCAGTTAACCTCAAGACGCGAACCATAGTCTTGCTTCATCGTTCGATTCACAAAACTATAGACCTTATGGATGTTCTCATCGTGTGAATTGATAAAACGCATCTTATATGAAAGTGGCAGTAGAGCAATAGACAGGGTATTGTTGTTCTTGAGTTTGGGCTTAAAGTCCATACCAATTGACAGAGATACATCCAGTGGAGAGAGGAAGTCAGAGAATTTCAACCGGTTATTGGTTCTATGGCCAGGCATCATTTGTGTCTTGGCCTCACCCGATATAGTATAGTTCCAGTTTTTAGCTGCCTTGACACCTAACTTCGTATTCAGTTGGAGTTTATCGTTATTCGTCATGAAGGTATGACAGGTATCCGATGGTGTTGTGATAAATCCAAGCCTTACATCCAAACGATTTTCCCACGTAATCTTCTTGGTGTCGTTATAGATAGCCGAAAGGTTAAGCGTAGCCAACATCGTTTGGTTGTTGTTTCCGCCTTGATACCAGTTCTCCGAGAAATAGTTTTGGGTGAATTTCAATGAGAAGTTACCTGCTGTCTTCCAGAAATTTGGTTTGACAACCTGCAAACCGATATCGAAGTCATTATTACCAACACGTCCTTTCGAACTTGAAGAGATGGCGCTATTGATTTCTTTTTTCATGTCTGCGTTCGTTCTGTCTGACGCAGATCTTGATGCCTCCAGCAGTGCTTCGTTTTTGAATTGCTCGTCATAGTGGTTGACGAGTGAAGGCCGGTTGGCATAGATACGCAACAAGTGTAAGTTGAGAAATGTCTGAGACGTTGAATCAAGTGAGAACACGCTACGTGTTACGTTGGTGTAATATGTCGATGGAAAAAACATTTGATAGTAATAAGGACTGACATCGTAATCGTTGGTCAGTTCGTAGCTCTTCTGGCTCATAACGGCTCTTAGTGAATCCACATAACTGTCCACTATATGATTATCCTGGGCTTGCATTGTGAAGGCTAGCAACCATAAGACGGTGATTGGGATGATTTGTTTCATATTATATTTGGATTTTTAACTATTCACTCTTCATTTTTGACCCTCGACTCTCGGCTCTTGACCCTCGACTCTTGACTCTTGACTCTTGACTCTTGACTCTTGACTCTCTCCCTATATAGCTGCCACGAATTGACAATATTATGCCACACGAGATAGAAACCTCCGGCTAAAGCTGTTACAGGGTTCATGAATGTGTAGGCCACCCATATTGCGAATGCTGTGTTCTTTTGTCCTAGGCTTTGAGCACCGGCAATCGGTTCTCCATGATGACGTCCGACGACTCTTCCTAAATAGAATTGCAGGGCACATGCAATCATAGAAACTATGGCGATTCCCCAATAAGTAAAAGCCGTTTCGTGACTATGAACAATAGCTTTGGTTGCTATTGCGATGGAGATGGCCAACGAAACCGTCCATAAATGGAACGAGATGTAGCTGATGCTTGCCAGATAACGATGGAATTTGGGGAGCATATATCGAATGCCGAATGCTAACAGTAAGGGTAATATAAGGAGTGGGAACACACGTCCGATGATGATGGAGAACGAGGTGATGAAGTCCAGATTATTGGCTCCACTGTGCAAGAGCGATACGACAGCAGGGATGAGAAGGGCTGCTATAAGATTGATGACACAGGTGTAACTCACTACACAACTCGTATTTCCATGTAGTTTGGTCGTTACCACCGATGCTGCCGTAGCAGTTGGACATATCACACAAATCATAGCACTCTCGATGATGACACGTCCTGTGATGGTGGGAATCATGATGACAGGGAGAGCCAGCATGACGAATGCGATAGTCTGGATACCGATGAGTTTCAGTTGCCATGCATGTGGGCGTAGCGCTTTAGGTTCCACTTTGCAGAAAGCAAAGAACAACATCATGAAAATCAGGCCTGGTTGTACCACGCTGATGATATCGTTCATCAACTGGTGTGTATGGTCGAGTGCATGTATGTTAACATACACGAAATACGATACCACGCCCACCGTCATGGAGACGGGCAACGACCAGTTTTTGATGAAACGAATGATGCTCATTTACGATTTATTCTTTTCGATTTGTTCTTTTACGATTTAACTTTTGGCTTGCCTCTTGACCCTTGACCCTTGCCTCTTGACCCTTGGCTCTTGACCCCTAAGCAGGGTATGCCTTCAATTTCTTAATTTCTTCCAACTTCAGCATCTCGTCACGGTATTGAGCTGCCAGAATGAAGTCAAGTTTCTTTGCGGCTTTCTGCATGAGTGTACGAGTGTGCTCAATTGTCTTTTCGAGGGCCTCTGCGTCCATCTTCATGACTACAGGATCTTCTGCTGCCTTAAGGAACGATTCTTCTATGTATGCTTTACCCACATAATCCACATGTTTTCCCTCAGCAATATCGTGCTGGGCTTTTCTAATCTGTGTTGGCGTGATACCATGTTCCTGATTATACGCCATCTGCTTGGCACGTCTGCGATTGGTCTCTTCAATCGTCTTATGAATGCTGTCTGTCTCCTTGTCGCAATAGAGGATTGCCTTTCCGTTGATGTTACGTGCCGCACGTCCGATTGTTTGTGTGAGCGAACGATAGCTACGCAGGAATCCTTCTTTATCTGCATCGAGGATGGCAACGAGCGATACCTCAGGCAGGTCAAGTCCTTCTCGCAGCAGGTTCACACCCACCAGGACATCAATTTCTCCGTTTCGGAGTTGGTTGAGGATATTCACGCGCTCAAACGTGTCAACATCGCTGTGGATATATGTACAACGAACTCCATTTTGTAATAGATACTCTGCCAGTTCTTCGGCCATCCGCTTCGATATTGTGGTGACGAGTACACGCTCTTCTTGTTCCACCCTGAGTTGGATTTCTTCCATCAGGTCATCGATTTGATTGGCGGTCGGACGCATCTCTATCGCAGGGTCAAGCAGGCCGGTAGGACGAATCACCTGTTCTGCCACCACGCCTTCTGATTTCTGCAACTCATAATCTGCCGGAGTGGCCGACATATAGATAGTCTGATGGGTCATCGATTCGAATTCATCAAACGTGAGGGGACGGTTGTCGAGTGCAGCAGGCAGTCGATAGCCGTATTCCACCAGTGTTTGTTTCCGATGACGGTCACCACCGTACATAGCCCGGATTTGTGGTACAGACTCATGACTTTCGTCGATAACCAGTAGGAAATCGTCTGGAAAGAAATCAAGCAGACAATACGGACGTTCGCCTGCTTTCCTTCCGTCAAAATACCTGGAGTAGTTCTCGATACCTGAACAATGCCCCAATTCACGAATCATCTCCAAATCGTTAGTCACACGAGTCTCAATCAGGTTCTTCTTCACCGTGTCACCCAACTCCTCATAAAACTGCATTCGCTCGTGCAGATCGTCCTCAATCTGATGGATGGCGCTGAGTGTCCGCTCTTTCGTTGTTGTGAACAGGTTGGCAGGATAGATCTTGTATTCGTCACATCGTTCGAGCACATACCCCTGATTGGGGTCTACTTCCTCAATACTTTCAATCTCGTCCCAAGCAAACCGTATGCGTAAGTTTCTGTCATCATAGGCCAAAGCCACATTCACCGTTTCACCTTTTACGTTGAAGTGTCCACGTGTCAGTTCAATGTCGTCACGTGTGTACATGCTGTCAACCAGTTTTCTTAGCAATACGTTGATATCTAATGCCTGACCCACCTTGATACAGATGGTGTTCTCCGCAAAATCTACAGGAGACCCCATACCATAGATACAGGATACCGAACTGACCACGATAACGTCTTTCCTGCCTGAGAGCAACGAGCGTGTGGCAGCAATTCGCAGACGATCCACTTCCTCATTGATAGCCAAATCTTTCTCTATATAAGTGTCGGTTGCAGGCAGATATGCTTCTGGTTGATAATAGTCGTAATAACTCACGTAATATTCCACTGCATTATGCGGGAAGAACCCCTTCATTTCCGTATAGAGCTGATGCGCCAGCGTCTTGTTATGACTGAGGATGAGGGTAGGGCGGTTGATGTTATTGATGACATTTGCAATCGTGAATGTCTTTCCTGATCCGGTTACACCCAGCAACACCTGAGCCGGCAGTCCTTGTTGCACGCCTTCTGTGAGTTGCCTGATTGCTTCGGGCTGGTCACCTGTAGGTTGATACTCCGAGGTCAGTTGAAACATAGATTAGTCTTTGTAGAAATCCAAATTTTCTGGCATAATGAGGTCTATACCAACATAATGCAACAGGTTCTGCTTCATGCGTAGCACCTTATAGTTGAAGATACTACGGAAACAGTTACGCCCTTGATGCTGCGGATGCTGACCCACGAGGAAGTCAACATATCCGTCACGCATACATTGTATGTTCGAGTCAATCGCATCATATCCCAACAAGGTGATATGTGGATGTTTAGGCATTTCGTCTTTTAGAAAACTACCGATGACATGAATGGATGAGTTGAACGACAGACCGTATCTCAGGTCTTTATTGTCTGTAAAGAACTGACGGAGCGAGTCCTTCATGCCTTCTTTGTCATAAGCGTAAAGGTTCAAATCTACGATTTCTGTTTTAGGGCAGTGCTGAGCAACATATTCACGGAAACCTTTCTCGCGTTCCAACTGCTGACGGCTGGCCACACGTCCTTCGCCCAGCATCTTGAACAGGGCTATCTTCTTGGTGTTTCCAGCTGCCATGAGGATGATGCGAGCAGAGAAGGCTCCACTGCTGCGTGCGTCCTGGCCATAAAAAGTGACAGGATTCAGGTCTGGCCAATATGAGTCAAGGAGAGAGTAGGGAATATCTTGTTTCTCCAGCTTCTGCGTGAACTTCACCATCGCACTATGGTTGAAGATTGGTCCAATCACTACCGCACATGGATTATAAGCCAACAGCTGACGGCATTGAATGTCGAACGAGTCATCGTTGAAGGGATCGTAGCTGAACACCTTCAGAGACATCTTGAAGTCGTTATAGCGTGAAGCGCTCTCGCGCAATCCTAACTCCACACGAGCCCAATAGCTGTCTTCTTCATGCATCGGCAGGATAGCTGCAAAGTTATACAGTTTATTACTTGCCAAAGCACTTGCGTAATGGTTGGGGATGTAGTTGATTTCTTCCAACACTTTCTCTACTTTCTCCAGACTGAGTTTCGATACGTTCTGCCGTCCATGTAGCACTCGGTCAACTGTTCCTACACTTACACCCGCCATCTCAGCGATGTCCTTAATACGAATCTTCGGCTGTATTTCCATGTCCTTTTTTGTTTAGCAATCCTTTAACCTTATAGTATTTCGCTTTTGCCTTATATTATTCAACATTCAGTTTTTTGCTTGGTAACGTCATTACGAACCTAGCTCCAGGCGAATATGTCGTATCGAGCACGATATCTCCACCCAGACGACGTACTACAGAACGGGCGATGGTCAATCCGATACCTGTTCCGTCGTAGTAGTCATCCAACTGTACGAACTCCTCGAAGATATGCTCTGCTTCCTCTGGAGGAATACCAATACCCGTATCGCTGATGATGAAGTCTATCTTGTCGTCACCGTTAGGCTGTACAGTCAGCGAAGCCTTTTCTATCTTATCGATACCACCTGCAACTTTCACTGCTGCTTCTGCAGGATGTGTGAACTTCATGGCGTTGTCAAGCAACAGCGAGAGTGCACGAGTCGCCTGTTCTAGGTTCGATGCGAACTTATATCCGATAAGGTCATGATTTACATACAACTGGAAATGTAGGTGTTTAGCTAGATCGATACCCGTCTTCATGATGGCTGCGTCGGCAATCTCCTTCGCTTCCACTTCGTTATTCAGCTCAATGCCTGATTCGTTCGCTACGTCTGAGAGTTCCAGCATCTTATTCACCAGTCCTGTGATACGCTCAGTGTTTTCAACGATACCGTTATTGATTTCTGCCAACTCCTCCTCGCCGAATTCCATTCCAGGTGTAGTGATGACCTGTGAGAATCCACAGACAGCATTCAATGGTGTACGTATCTCATGCGATATCTGCATGATGAAGTTCGTCTTCATCTTCGATGCTTCTTCTGCTTTCTCGCGTGCTATTGTCAGGTCTTTGTTCTTTACTTCCAACTCATTGTTGGCGGCAGCGAGTTTCGTATTAGCATCCGTAAGAAGTTTCTCATGTTGGCGGCGTTTGATGGCGTAGATGGTGAAGAATACAATTAAGAGGGTGATGACCACTCCCAGCGTAATGAGTCGCTGATTCGACAGGTCTGCCTCGTTCTCTGCTATCAGTGCTTTCTGATGAGCAATCTCTGTTTCCTTCTGCTCTGTTCCGTAGATAGTGGCTAATTCGGCAGACATATTACTCTTGTTCTTAATGATGGCACTATCAAGCACATCACACAGGTCGACCACCATAGCTGCGACACTATCCCGCCGACCGGCTTTGGCGTTCGCCTTCAGTTTTGGTATCAGATAATCATAGATGTTGTCGAGGTTCAATTCTGCACCTTGCTCTTGAATCACCTCGTCCAGTATGCTATAATTATCGGCTGCCTCTGCGTATCGGTCGGCACGCATCAGATATTCGTTCGCAGCGATTTTTCCTTGAGCCGTCTGACCAAAATCCGTTTCGAGGAATTCCTCATAAGCTTTTGATGCAAGAGCAGGTTGGTTTGTCCCCTGTAAGTATCCCGCTTTATAGAGAAGGATGTCTGCCTTGTGTTTGTCTATGATTGCAGCATTGGCTGTATTCCCTCCTTCTCTAATGATGAGCTGATGTTCCAACGAGTCCATCTTGACAATCCATGGTTCAATCTCATCAAATGCTTGAGCATTCAACAAACTCTTTATGATATCACTCAAACTCGTTATCGCATCATGGAAATTGCGATCAGAGTTGTCTGCTTGAACCGATTTTACATAAAGCTGATATGATTCCTCGAAACTCTCTATCGCTTGACGCTTCTGGTTGGTGTTTAACTGACATGTACCGATTGTTGTCAATAAGATGGCTTTGTCCTTAGCATTTGCTTCCGACGAGTCTGGCAATTGTTGTAAGGCTGGAACTGCTACCTTCAGTGCTCCTTCATATTCACCTCTGCGCACCAGTAACTCCGACAACCTTCGTGCTGACTTGATATAGCTCAATCGGTCATGGTCATTCGAAATCTGCGCATTCACCACCCTCTGGTAATAGAATTCTGACGATCGTGGTTGCCCTAGATAGTTATATGCCACACCACGCCAGCGGTTGGCATTCACCTCCGATATATACCCCATGTTGAAGAAACTGTCGACCAGATTCAGCATCTTATAGTAGTCCTGTGCATACCCAGCATCAAAGATAATACTATCTGCATGACTGTACGACATAGTTTCTTTAGGTGCTTGTGTTGTCACAGATGACGAATTATCCTTACACGAATATAGTAAAAACACGGTTAGCAACATAACCGCTCCTGCTTGTACGAATCGCTTGATGTTCATAATCAAAACTTATTCTTGTTTATTTTGTTTGCAAAAATACTAAAAGACAACCGAACCACAAAATAAATTTGAATTTATTTTAATTTCCGAAGTGATTATTATCGATTAATCGGGGTTTTGTCAAAACTTCGTTCCCTTTAGGAGGGGCCGACCTTAAACTCATAAACTCCTTAAACTTCTTGAACTCCATGAACTATTATACAAAAATTTTTTTGGCGCTTTTTATAAAATATCGTAACTTTGCGCTCGGTTTCTGTTCCGACTCAATTCCGAGTCACCTCTGAGTTAATTCCGAGTTAACTCGCAATATATAATGCGAGTAAATATAGAGCCGTTCAAAGGTTGAAGGACTGACAACAAAATTATCTATATTCGCAGTAAGAATTTTTATCATGACAGTATGATACAACAAACGAAGAAAGCAATATTGATTGGTGCCTCATCGGGCATTGGTCAGGAAGTCGCAAAACTATTGGTGGAGCAGGGATGGAAGGTTGGTATAGCTGCAAGACGTGTTGAACGGATGGAGGGGATTGGTGCGGCTGCTATCGAACAGATAGATGTCACCGATGATGATGCAACAGAGAAGCTAAATCGGCTCATCAACCGACTGGGGGGAATGGAGCTGTTTTTCTATGCGTCGGGCATAGGTAAGCAGAACCATGAGTTGAACGAGGAAATCGAATTGACGACTGTTCAGACCAACGGGATGGGTTTTACGCGCATGATTGGGGCGGCTTATCGCTATTTTGCCAATCAAGGTGGTGGACATATCGCTGCCATCACTTCAATTGCAGGTACGAAAGGGTTGGGCCCAGCTCCGTCATATTCGGCGACTAAAGCCATGCAGAACGTGTACCTGCAAGCCTTGGAGCAGCTGGCGAACAGCCGGCATCTGAATATCCGATTTACGGACATCAGGCCTGGTTTCGTTGATACAGCCTTGCTGAGTGGCGACTTCCACTATCCCATGATGTTAAAACCGGAACGGGTGGCAAAAGAGATTGTGTGTGCAATAAACCGAAAAGAGCATGTGAGGGTGATTGATTGGAAATACCGCATCATGACAGCTCTGTGGCGATGCATCCCTGATTTCATCTGGCGAAGGATGAGGCTTGTGAAGGGGAATTAAGGTCTAGTCGATAGTTTGGGGTATCGGAAAGCGATGCTGAGGAGGACTGCGATACCGAGGGCAAGAGGATAGTAGAGGTAGCGGACAACATCAAGAGGTGTAATGGTCGTGACGATGAGGCATTCGTTGGCGAGACTGGTGGCAATAAGCACCTGTGCACCATAGGGTAACAGGCCCTGAGTGAAGCACGACATGGTGTCGAGAATGCTGGCTACCTTTCGGTTATCTAATCCGAACTTGACGGAGATGTCGTGTGCTATGCTGCCTGTGGTGATGATGGCTACAGTGTTGTTGGCTGTACATATATTCACCAGACAGACCAAAGCGGCTATGCAGTATTCGGCTCCTCGTTGTCCACGGATGTTGCGTGTGAGATGGGTGATGATATAGTTGATACCGCCATTATGACGTATCATAGCGAGCATGCCGCTTGCCAAAAGGGTCATGATGATGAGTTCGCTCATTCCCATCATACCTTCTGCCATACTTCCGAACCATCTGAACAGGTCGTAATCGCCTCCTGCCATCCCGATGATGCCTGCTGCTAGTATGCCAATCGTGAGGACGAGTAACACATTCATACCGCATACAGCGGTGAAGATGACGATGAGGTAGGGGAGTACCTTGAGAAAACTGATGGGTTTCAGGTCGGTAGGTGCTGATATGTCGTTTCCCATTACGCTATAGACGAAAAGCATGATGAGGGCGATAGGGAACACAATGCGTGAGTTGACTTTGAACTTATCGTTCATCTTGCATTGCTGGGTCTGAGTAGCTACGATGGTAGTGTCGCTGATAAACGAGAGGTTGTCACCAAAGAAGGCTCCTCCCACCACGATGGCAACCACGAAGGCTGTGCTGATATCTGACTGTGATGCGATGCCTGCGGCTACAGGGGTGAGGGCTGCTATGGTGCCTACAGACGTACCGATGGCCAACGAAATGAAACAGGCAGCAAGGAAGATGCCTGCAAGAATCATGGAGTGTGGCAGAACGACTAATGCCATATTCACGGTTGCATCCACGGCTCCCATGGCTTTGGCTGCGCCTGCGAAACCGCCTGCAAGGATGAAAATCCAGATCATGAGCATCATGTTCTTGCTGCCTGCACTCTTCGAGAAGATTTGGATGCGATGGTTGATGCTTCCTTTGGTAATCGCTATCGCATAGATGGAGGAGATGAGAAACGCCACGATGATGGGCACTTTATAGAAGTCATGCACAAGGATGCTGGTCACCAAGTACAGGCATAGGAACACAAATAATGGGGAAAGTGCAAGCATAATTGATTGATTTGAGGACAAAATTAGCAATTAATTGCCAAATATACATTACGAATTATTCATTTTTTGTACTTTTGCATAAGATTTCGACGTTGGTCATATATTTTTTAGTCATTAAATTTTAATTACATTGAATCTTCAACAATATAAATACCTCTTCGTAATCGTCGTGTTGATAACTCTTTTGTGTTGTAAGCAAGAGAAACCTCGCGAACTAGGTGTATTCCGTACACCCAACGCAACAGAGAGTATTGACCTTGATGCCATTCAGTCGAACGGCGAAATCATCGTGCTGACACTCTATGGCGTTGAGAGCTATTTTGAGTTTTACGGTGAAGGATATGGCACCCTGTATAAATTGGCTGATGCGTATGCTCAGAGTATTGGGTGTAAGGTGCGTGTGGATGTGATGCGTTCAGAAGCAGAACTGAAGCAGCACTTGCTGGATGGTGATGGAGATATCGTGACGTATGGAATGGCTGTGAACGATACGTTGAAGCAACAGTTTTACTTGTGTGGTGAGCATGAACTGACCCACTTTATCGACAGCATGAAACCGATTGCATGGTTGGTGAGGAAAGATGCTCCACTCTTAGCTCAATCAGTGAATGAATGGATGGAAGAGAACGAAACACAATTCAAAGAGATGACCACCCTACGAATCACAGATAGCTCTGGTAGGGTTTATACCCCACGTCGACGCACCTATAGTCCGATGCTCAATAGAGCGAAAGGACAGATATCGCAGTTTGACCATCTCTTCAAGAAATATGCTACCCAATGCAACTGGGATTGGAAACTCTTAGCAGCTCAGGCATACCAGGAGAGTGCGTTCGATCCTACGGCCGTTTCCTATATGGGGGCATTAGGATTGATGCAACTCATGCCTTCCACAGCTCGCAGTATGGGTGTGAGCATCTCACAGGCATTCGACCCTGAACTCAATTTGAGAGGTGCTGTCCGACTCATCAATCAACTGAACGACTACTATGGGTCAATAGCAGACAGGCACGAACGCATCAAATTCATCCTGGCTGCCTATAATGCAGGAGCTGGACATATTGATGATGCTCGCAATCTGGCACGCAAATATGGTAAGAATCCTGACCTCTGGAACGCAAATGTGGATCAGTGTGTGCTCCATTTGAGCGAAGCCCGTTACTTCAACGATGAAGTCGTGAAACATGGATACATGCGAGGCACGGAAACTTATCAATATGTCTATAGTATAATGGACCGATGGAATGAATATCGCAGTGTGAAGTAATTTAGAATGGAGCGGTTATTTTTATCACGATGTTGCGTCCCATGTTAAATACTCCACGTCGACCTGTAACCATATTCAAGTCGGCATACTTCAGTCGGCTCAGATGATTTTGATATGCACGGTCGAACAGGTTGTTCACCGAGAGGTCGATACAGAATCTGGTCTTTGACTGTTGTTTCCAACTCCATCCAGTTCCAATATTAATCAAAGTGTATGCAGGAGTGGCCGTTTCTGTATCGTCAGTAGCATAGAAATGTGACTGACGGAAATGCTGTTCTATCTGTGCTTGAGCGTAAAAATTGCCAGGGAATTGATAACGTACATCGCAGTTCCATCGTGGTTCGGGGATGAGCGGCAAATACCGTTCGTCACTTCCTAAATGTAGCTGTCGTGCCATAACCAATCCGAATGAGTTGTTGATATGCAACTGAGTAATTGGATGTACGTCGAGTGTGACTTCACCTCCCATCAGGCATGCATCACCTTGACTATAGCGGTAGGTGTCGAACCCGTCAATCTGTACGCCCTGTTGCTTACGTGTGAAGATGTAATTGCTGATGCGGTTTAGAAACAATGCTACTTGGAGTGATGCCTGTTTTCCTGTATAGTTGAATCCTAAGTCGCATTGCAGGCTGTATTCGGGACTGAGGCCCGATGCTCCGACTTCGTAGCGCAGACTGCCTTCGTGTACTCCGTTGGATGATAGTTCGCTGATGGTTGGTGCACGGAAACCACGACTCAGGTTCATCCTGATATCCACTTCGTTATTGACGTTATATACAGCTCCCAAACTACCTGTGAGCGCATTGAACCGACGCGATAGCGAGGTGAATCGTATTTCTCCTTCATCAATTAATTGGTCTGACGAGATCGAACGGCTGTCGTAGCGCATACCTGCCGAGAGGTTCAAACGTCCAATCTGGCGCTCTGCTGACACGTAGGTGCCGATATCGAACAGATGATAGTCGGGAATCAGAAATTCTGTACCTTTATTCGACGACTGCTGCCACATGCCATTTACACCAGCAGCCAGATGCCATCCATCGAGATTGGTCAGTCGATAAGCTACGTCGTAGTTGAGAGTATGTAGAAGCAGGTACAATCCGTAGTCATCAATATCCTCAAACTCTTTTCGACTGTTGCGCTGATAGCCGAACGTGTACTTCAAGGTTCCCTCATCAAGGTAATAGTTGTTGTCTGATACAATTTTCAGGTGATCGACCTTTTGATAAGGGGCAGTTTTCTGATAGGAACGATGGCTTATATCATCTGGCCATTCCAGCTCGCCTGTTTCTTCGTCACGTTCACCTTCCACGATACCAGGAACAAGGTGGAACCATGATGCACGAAGCAAGTTCTGCCCCTTAGAATAGCGCAGACCTATCATGCCGTTCAGGTCCTGCTCTTTAAACTGCGAACCAGCCACATAACCATCATATTTGTTTTTATAGGCATGCGCACGTTTATCTGAGTATCTGGCATCCCATACGAAATTGACCGACGATAGGGGAGTGTTGCCTGCTACGTTCACCGTATTGTTCCACAAGCCGTTGTTGGTATGGAACTCGCTCGACAAACTACCGCTTATCTCACCCGAAGGAAGTGCGGGAGCAGGATGTAGAATCATGACGCCTGCAAGGGCATCGCTTCCGTACATGAGTGAAGCCGGTCCTTTGAGCACCTCTACCGACCACACATTATCGCCATCAACCTCTATACCATGCTCGTCGCCCCATTGCTGTCCTTCCTGACGTATGCCTCCTTCGACAACCACTACACGGTTGTAGCCCAAACCACGAATGACGGGTTTGGAGATGCTGGCACCAGTCGTTACCTGTGCGATACCTGGTTGGTGCGTGATGGCGTTGATGATATTAGCTGTTGAAATGTGTTGGATGTCTTTGCTCGTTACCACAGTAAACGGAGCCGCTGCTTGCTTTAGACATTGTGTACCCGTGATGCCAGTTACTTCAATTTCTTCTAACAATATGTTTTTCTCATGTCTGTGTGTTGAATCATCAGGCACTACACACATACCATGTGCTTCTGGTACCATAGATAATGGTAGAAGAAGCAATAATAAAAAATGTTTCATTATTGATCTGTTTATTTTGTTTTTACGTAAAGTTCAGAAAAACTGTCCGAAGACTTGAAGGCTTCGGTTAAGCTAAACAGATGAAAGGTGGTCCACGTTGGAGGTTGAGTTGTATGGCTGGCGTCAATACCGAAATATACAGTTGCTGCCACACATTGCCCTCTTGCCAAGCAATCCAATCGAAATCGAGCGAAGGAGAGGGGGTATATTCGATTGTCAGAAACTGACATAGCAGACATGTTCCCAATTCTGCATCATAAGTTGATACATGCGAATGGTGAACATGATGCAAACAATCGATGCAATCGATACAGCTTAAATGGGAATCCTCCTCGTGGACATGTAGCCACGACATGAACATCATTGGCACAATAACTGCCAATAATATGTATGAGGAAATATGTTGTCTTTTATCGATTTGCATGTGTTTGAAACCTGTTTACAGTTTACGGTTCCTCCCCATAAAGGGGGAGTTTGAGGGGGGCTGTTAGTGGTGCTGGCCAAGTAGCATGTAATGCAGCCAAATAAATACGGAATAGATTCCCGAAAGCTCAACGAAAAAGGCATCCTTGAGAAGGAACGCCTTATTCGTGGAGCTGGAGGGAATCGAACCCTCGTCCAAACAAGGAGACCATAAGCTTTCTACATGCTTAGTTCAGTTTAGATTTTCGTGATGTGACCTGACCTGAACCATCGAGTCGCAACCTTATCCTCTAAAACTTCACTCAAGGCACGAGGCTGCCAAGAGCTATTCCCGAATTTACCGCACCGCTTATCTAAACGCCTCAGGAAGAGGGCTTTCAGGGCGATGTCTCGTTCCCTAGTCTAACTAAGGAATAAAGCGATCTACTATACTTCGATCAAGCTGCGAGAGCATAAGTATTGTTGCCAGATAAAATTTAAGAAAGATGGGATTAAAGAGCCACCCAACAACGCTCTGCATGCTTACTTACCACCTCGGCTTGCTGTCAAATCCATGTCAACCCCAAGTAATAATATGTGCTCTTTGCCGCTGCACTCAACGGAAAAAGTATGCAAAGGTACAAAAAAATTACCATTTAACCATTTACTATTTATTATTTTTGCTGTTTTCCCTATTTTTTACATTATTTCATTTTTAATTTTTTACATTTTCCTAAGATTTCTGCACTTTGACAGCTGTCGGAGGGGCTTTCACGAAAAAGTTATGAACATTTTCAACAGAGTTTTCAACAGGGCTGTTTATAAAAATGGTCAATAGTCAATGGTCAATGTTCAATTATTTTCGTAACTTTGCATGCCGAAAAGATAAAGTGAGATTATGCCAACAACACATAAACGTCCAGCAAAGAAAAAGAAAAGCGAGGAAGTGGTGATTGTAACCGATTTGGGACGTCAGCAGCCACAGGCTGTTGACTTTGAGGAAGTGGTGATTGGTGCCTGTCTGATTGAGCAGGAAGCATTCGGACAGATAGCTGACATCCTGAAACCTAATTCATTTTACGAGACCAAACACCGCCTGATATTCGAGGCCATTCAAAGCCTGTCGGCAGAGAACAAGCCGATAGACATACTCACTGTCACTGAA
>CADBSN010000021.1 GCA_902797255.1 uncultured Bacteroidales bacterium
AGGCTCAGACTTTAAGTACATCCCACTATTAGGCGACCGCAAACCAGCATTGGACTATAGAAAGAGTGAAAAATAAACCATATCATTAATTTAAAAAACTATACAATGATGAAAAAGAATCTAACTGTTATTGCATTGGCTGCCCTCGCACTCACTGCTTGTTCTACACAGCAAGCCGACGAGCAGCCCAACAAGAGAGACCTCATTGAGCGCGTACTCGACCAGTCGAAAGCTCCCGATATCATCCCGTCGGCTTTCTTCCACCATTTCCCCGACAAGTTCGGTCCTAAAGCCGTTGAAGAGCATATCGCCTTCTTCCACGAGACCGGTAACGACATCTTGAAGGTGCAGTATGAGACACTGCCACCAAAATGGGAGATTAAGACTGCCGAGGACTTTGCCAAGGTACAAGAGCTGACAGAAGACTACTTCGAGCCACAGCTGAAGGTGATAGAGGAGTTGGCCAAACAGCTGAAGGACTCAGCCCTGATCATACCAACGGTCTATTCGCCATTGCTCATCCTGCATCAAGCAGCCGGCAAGGAGGTGAACGAGGTGATCAAGCAGAACCCTGCTGCTGCAGAGCCTGCCTTCGAGAAACTGGCCAAGAGCATTGCCACCTACATCCGTGCAGCCCGCAAGCGTGGAGCTGATGGTTTCTATGTATCATCGCACGGCGGTAACGTTGAATTCTTCGGACAAGAGTCTGAAGTATGGACCAAATACCTGCGCAAGTGGGATAAATATATCTCTGAAGTAGCCGACTCTGTAGCACCTCTGAACATCCTGCACATCTGCGGCGGACACTATGAGAATCTCGACGCATGGGCCGACTATCCCGGCACCATCATCAATCTGCCAGAGTTTGATGTAGAGAAGCTGCGCCATGCTCAGGAAGTGTTCAAGCGCCCCATCCTGGGTGGTCTCGACCATCGCGGCGTGCTCATCAACGGCACACTCGAAGAGCTTTATGGTCAGGTTGACAAAGTACTCTCTGAGGGACCTCAGAACCTGATTCTGGGTGCAAACTGCACCGTACCCGACTCTACAGCCAGCGAACGTCTGCGCGCTGTGGTAGAATATGCTCATAACTGGCGTAAGACGCATAAGAAATAAGACAAAAGAGATTAAAAAATAAAACATAAGCAAGGATGAAAAATAAGAATATACTTTTCGCATTTGGATTGTTTTTAGGAATCGTTTTTTCTGCTTGCTCGGCAAGCAACGAGGAAGTGCCCATCAATATCCCTTCGGAGGATGACGACGTGTGCTGCTCACAAGACGACGAGAATAACATAAAATTAATCCTTGCTGGTCTGAAAGAGGTGACAGGACTGTCGAGACAGAGTGTTGAGGGCTACACCTTGAAGGTATATGCCCGCACGGCAAACCTCTATGTGGGTTATAACGATATATACTTTGCTGTAGAGAAGACCGAGAGCGGTCGCCATGTAAAGGACTTTGCCGTGACAGCCTTGTCGCCGCTGATGGATATGGGGATGATGAAACACAGCACCCCCATAGCCAATCAGTTCGACCAGATTGACAGTTATCCCATCTATCACACCTGGGTGGCTCCCCTGATGGCAGGTGAATGGACACTCCCCATCAGCTATCGCATCAAAGACCTGACTGGCACACTGTCAGGAGCACCTATCACGATAGAAGCAACACCAAGTGATCAAGTCTGGATCAAGTCGTTCAAGTGGAACAACCAGACTTTCTACCTCACCCTGGCTGCACCGCAGGAGCTGAAGACTGGCGTCAACACCATCAGCGCCTACGTCTCGAAGAAGAGTGACGACGCAACCCAGCCTTATCTCCCTGCCAGCGAGGTATTCGCTATCGACATCTATCCTACCATGCCTGACATGGGTAACCATACATCACCCAACAACGAGCCACTGCTACTGCAGGCAGATGGCAGCTACCAAGGCAAGCTGAACCTGACGATGACGGGACTCTGGGATATACACCTGCATGTGAAAGATGCCGAAGGCAACACTGTGGCTGGTGGCGAGGAGCTGAGCGACTTGTATCTATCGATTGTAATTTAAGAAAAACCGTATCATATTTGCTGATGATTTCATTTGTTTTGAGTTTTGGGCTGCTATGCCCACAAGACACTATTACCAAGGAGACGGCCATCGATGAGGTGGTCGTTTCTTCTACCCTTGGTTCCGGGAAAAAGGCTGCCAGCAAAGGACGCGTTGCCAGTATCGACGAACACCTTGGAAAGCTGTCGAAGGTAGAGATGGTGCGCCGAGGCAATTATGCTTGGGAGCCAGTAGTTAACAATATGGCTACAGAGCGCGTGTCGACAACCATCGACGGTATGAAGATATTCTATGCCTGCACCGACAAGATGGACCCCGTGACCAGCTATGTGGAGAGCAGCAACCTGCAACGCATCAGCTTGAACTCAGGTCTCGACGGCAATCCGCAAGCAACAGGAAACATCGGCGGTAGCATCGACCTGAAACTGCAGCGCGTGGGATTCGATGCACGCCCAGAAGAGTACAACCTGTCGGCTGGATATGAGTCAAACGGAAAGGTACAGGTGTATGGTGCCGACGCTGCCTTCTCGTCACACCGATGGTATACCAACTTCGGCGTGTTCTACCGCCATGCCGACAACTACAAGGCGGGGGGCAACAAACAGGTGGCGTTCTCGCAGTTCAAGAAGACCAATGCCTTTGCCAACCTTGGCTGGCAACCTGCCGACGATCATATCGTAGAAGCGACGGTCATCTACGACATAGCCACCGACATAGGCTATCCCGCCCTAACGATGGACGTGGCCAAGGCCGAGGCTGTCATCACCTCGCTTGCCTACAGACGAGAACACCTCAGCGGACTGTTTCACCGTTGGGAGAGCAAAGCCTACTATAACCACATCACCCATAACATGGACGACACCAAGCGTCCCGACGTAGCCATCCACATGGACATGCCAGGAAAAAGTCAGACTGCAGGACTCTACAGTCTGCTGCAAGGCAACAAGGGTGCCCACTACTTCCTGCTGAACTACGATGCCTACTACAACACGCTCTTTGCCGACATGACCATGTATCCCATCGGCGGACAGCCGATGTATATGCTCACATGGTCCGATGTGGGAACGCTGAATACAGGTGTGGCTGCTACCGATGACATCACGCTTAACCAGCACCACCACATACGCCTGTCGGCCAAGGCTGCATGGCAGCATCAGCGCATCAACAACGATGAGGGATTTCAGGCGCTCAGCATCTATTTCCCCGGCATGGACCGAGGTCGCTCGCGCTTTATAAGCAGAGTGGCAGCCAGCTACGCCTACGAACACAGCGGCTGGAAGGTCGCCATCGGCACTGGCTACGGCACTCGCGCACCAAGCGTCACAGAGAGCTATGGTTATTTCCTAAACAACACCTTCGACCAGTATGACTACATTGGGAATCCGCACCTCAAGAACGAGAAAGCGATTGAAGCCAATGCGTCAGTAGGTTTCTCGAACGAGATTGTCAACATCAAGGCTGAGGCTAATGCCTTCTTCTTTCAAGACTATATCATCGGAAGACCAGACACCCGCCTGTCTGCCATGACCCTCGGTGCAGCCGGCGTCAAGGTATACCAGAACCTGAAGTATGCTCAGATTGTGAACACCTCACTGGGGGCAGAAGTAAGACTCGCCCCTTGGCTGGTGTTTGAGAACCACGTAAAATACAGTTACGGACGCGAGAGCACGCAGGCCCGTCTGCCCTTGATTGCTCCCCTATCCTATCTTGGCAACCTGCGTTTCAATTGGAGAAGACTGCAGGCGGAAGGTGGTGTGCGCATGGCTTCGCGCAACAGCCAGTGTGGCAGCGAATACGGAGAGACGCCGACACCAGGGTATGCCGTCTGGCATCTGAATATAGGCGGACAGTTCCATATTGGAAAGGTTATAACTAATCTGCACCTAGGAGTAGAGAATCTCTTTGACCGCTACTATTCCACCTATTCCGACTGGAATCATATCCCACAAAAAGGCCGCAACATCTACGTTAACGCCTCATTTACGCTATAAATCAGCAAAATACCGCACTATTGGTATTTCTGGATTAATAAAATAATAGTACCTTTGCACACAAAATAAAAGAGACATTAGCATTATGAAAAGAACATTGATATGGATTGGAGCACTCGTGGTGGGTGCTGTTTTGGGAGTGTTGGGACTTGACTGGCTCAACGAGGTGATG
>CADBSN010000022.1 GCA_902797255.1 uncultured Bacteroidales bacterium
ATTACGCCTAAGACGACAGCGATCATGCCAGTTCATGTCTATGGAAAGCCGTGTGATACAAAGCGCATTCAGGAGATTGCTGACACATATGGACTTAAGGTGATTTACGATGCTGCCCATGCTTTTGGTGTTGAGGTACCTGCCGCTGAGTATGGTCTTGAAGCATATGATGAGAAAGGACTTGCTGGCATTATGAATGCTGGTGATATGGCAACCCTTAGCTTCCATGCTACGAAGGTATTTAATACCATCGAAGGCGGTGCCCTGATTGTTCATGATGAGAAGACCAAGCGAATGATAGATAACCTCAAGAACTTTGGTATCACCAATGAGGTTACAGTTGTAGCTCCTGGTATTAATGGAAAAATGGACGAAATGCGTAGTGCATATGGTCTGCTTAATCTTCGTCAGGTTGATAAAGCTATTGAGGCTCGTCATCAGGTAGCCGTCAAGTATCGTGAGGCGTTAGAATCCATTGCTGGTATCTCGTTTTGGAATGATATGCCTGGTGTGCGCCATAACTATTCTTATTTCCCCATCTTTGTTGATGCCGAGAAGTTTGGCATGACTCGCGATCAACTTTATTTAAAGATGAAAGAGCAGGGCGTTCTGAGCCGTAGATACTTCTATCCGCTCATTAGTAACTTCCCTACTTATAGGGGATTGCCCTCTGCCAAGAAGGATAATCTTCCTGTCGGTAATAAGATGGCCGACGAAGTCCTCTGTCTTCCCATGCATCATGAACTGTCTGATGCAGACATTAATCGTATACTTAGTTTCTTTAAGTAATAATGGCACAGAAAAAACTAATGCTCTTAGGAGGCATACGTTATTTGCTTCCTGTTATTAAAGCAGCTCATGAGCAGGGATATTATGTTATTACAGCCGACTATCTACCTGATAATATAGCCCATAAATATAGTGATGAATATGTAAATGTCAGCATAATCGATAAAGAAGCCGTACTGAAGGTTGCTAAGGAGAAACAGATAGATGGTATCATGTCTTTTGGCGTTGATCCGGGTGTTGTTTCTGCTTCATATGTTCAAAACAAGATGGGGTTGCCGTCATTTGGCCCTTTTGAATCAGTAGAAATACTACAGAACAAGGATAAGTTCCGTGCTTTCCTTGCCAAGAATGGTTTCAATGTACCTCAGGCCAAAGGCTTTGATAGTATTGATGCCGCCATGTCCGAAGCATACTGGTTCCCTTGGCCGGTTATTGTAAAACCCACTGATGCAGCAGGAAGTAAGGGCGTTACAAGGGTTGACAAGCCGGAAGACCTTAAACCAGCCCTCGAATATGCGATGGATCATTCCATATCTGGCCATATCATTGTAGAGGAGTTTATAGAGAAGTCTGGTTGTTCATCTGATACCGACAGTATGTCGGTTGATGGAAAGTTGGTATTCACAAGTTTCTGTGCTCAGCGTTTCGATGCAGAGGCAACAAACCCATATACCCCCGCAGCTTATTCGTGGCCATCTACATTTACAAAAGAACAGGAGGCATATCTGAAGTCTGAGATACAACGTCTTATTTCACTTCTTAATCTAAGAACCTCTGTTTATAATATTGAAACCCGTGTAGGTACAAACGGTAAACCATACATTATGGAACTTACGCCTCGTGGTGGTGGTAACCGTCTTTGTGAGATGCTTCGTTATGCTACTGGGGTTGATATGATAACAGCTATTACTCGTGCGGTAGTTGGTGATCCGATTCTGGAGCGTGTAGAGCAGAAACCATATAATGGTCATTGGGCCGAAATAATCCTTCATGCTGACAATAGCGGAGTGTTTGATCATATTGAATTAAGTGATACCCTTCATGCAGAGGTTGTTGAAGAGGACTTGTGGGTAAAGGCCGGTGATAAGGTCGAATCATTCGAAGGTGCCAACAATGCCATTGGTACGTTGGTTCTCAGGTTTGATACAGCAGAGGCTCTTGAGCATGCTATTACCCATCAGCGTGATTGGTTGAAAGTTGTTGTAAAATGATGACTTCAATCGGGGGATATTTTGGACTTGCGGATTACGAATCAGGACTCTTTCCGCATCATAAGGGCATTCTGCTTAACACGGGCCGCAATGCATTGGAGTATATTCTTCGGAGTATAGGCAATGTTAAAGGCATTTATCTGCCATATTACACTTGCGAGGTAGTACTTGAGCCGCTAAGAAAGCTTGATATTCCTTATACTTTTTATCATATAGACTCCAAGTTTGAGATAGCAGACGAGATAGGTCTTAAGGAGGATGAGTATATTATAGCCAACAACTATTATGGCATTAAGGACGATTACATACATTCGTTAGCCCTTAAATATAATAATTGTCTTATTGTCGACTGTGCTCAGGCACTGTTCGCAAAACCAGTTCCTGGCATAAGGTGTTTTTATAGTACCCGAAAATATGTAGGAGTTGCTGATGGCGGTGTGGCATATCTTGGTAATAATCAGGATGCTCGTGTTTCAATCAGTGAGGTAGAATGTACCTCCGATCACGACAGTCATCTTCTTAAACGTAAGAATTTCGGGGCTGAAGCAGGCTTTTCGGATTATCAGGATAACGAGAAGAAATTAGACAACCAGCCAATCCGTTTGATGTCTGAATCAACAAGGGATATCCTTGATCACATAGATTACGAGAAGGTTGTTGCTAAGCGCAGGGCCAATTTCAGCTATCTTCATAAGGCATTAGCAGCACAGAACCTCCTGCACTTGCCTGATCTCGATACCTTTGCCTGTCCAATGGCTTATCCATTTATGACGGAAACAAATCGGAATCTTCGTAAAGAGTTGATAGATAATAAGATATTTGTGGCGCGATATTGGCCGAATGTTGAGTTGCTTAATTCTTTTGAAACAGAATACAATATGGCCAACGGTGTCATCCCTCTGCCATGCGACCAGCGATATGGAGAAAGGGAAATGGATAGAATATTAGAAATAATAAATAGAAAATAGTATAGAATAAGATGGAAATTGTTGATCTTCGTGGGAAACGCCTTTTGATTTTAGGAGGTATGCGTTTCTCTTGCGAGATAGTAAAGACTGCACAATCACTGGGCATATATACCTTAGTGGCAGACTATAATAAGATCGAGGACTCACCGGCAAAGCAGATAGCCGACGAAGCTGTCGATCTTAGTGTAACAGATGTTGATGCTGTGGTTTCATATATAAAGAATAATGATATCGACGGAATCTTCGTAGGCTTCAATGATATGTTATTACCATATTATGCTGAGATCTGCGAAAAGAGTGGTTTGCCCTGTTATGGTACAAAACAACAATTTGAAACTCTGATAGCCAAAGACAAATATAAATCTTTATGTCGTCAGTTTGGGGTACCTACTATCCCTGAATATGATATAAATGATGATAACATCGAATATCCTGTGCTCGTTAAACCTGTTGACAGCAGTGGTTCTCGTGGCATCACGATATGTCATAGCCACGATGAGTTGGTCAAGGCTGTAGAGATAGGCAGAAAGGCCTCAAAAACAGGTAAGGTTCTCATAGAGCGTTATATGGATGGTAGAGAGGTTACTGTGTTTTGGACATTCCAGAATGGTAATTATTTCCTGTCAGCCCTTGCCAATCGTCATGTTAAGCACAATCAGGGTGATGATGTTATACCATTGCCGGTAGGATATACATTCCCATCGGTTTTCCTTCCCAAATATCAGAAGGAGGTTGAGGATAACTGCAAGAAGATGTTCCGTCATCTTGGAATCAAGGATGGTATGATGTTCATGCAGTGTAAGGTTGAAGACGGAACATGTTATGTCTATGATTTAGGTTTTCGTCCAACAGGCTCATTAGAGTATAAGATACTTAAGAGAGTTTGTGGATATGATCCATTGGAGATGATGATTCGTCATTCTCTTACCGGTATTATGGGTAGTGAGGATATTTCTACCCGTGTAAATCCTTTGTTTGCTGTTCCGGCTTTCAATGTGTCGTGCCTTTGTGCTCCAGGCACAATAAAGGATATCGTTGGTATCGATGAGGTTAAGTCATTCCCTGGAGTAGAGGATGTGGTTTGTGGACATGTCCCCGGGGAAGTCATAACAGAGCAGATGCGTGGTTTGTTGGCGCAGATCACAGTCCGTGTCTTGGGAGCTGTTGCTAGTAAGGATCAGCTCTTGCCAATGATGCAGAAGATAGACGATACAATAGCTATTATTGGAGATGATGGCGAGAACCTTCTGTTGCCTGGTATTGAGTATGATGATATTGATGGATTTGTTATATAGAGATATATGAAAACAGTTTTAATAACAGGAGCATCTGGATTTCTAGGTCATCACCTTGTTCATAGATTCATTGAACGCGGTGATACATATGTTATAGCAATCCTTGGTCGTCCTGAGGATAAAGCAAATGCCTTGCCCGACAGTAAGAACCTTACAGTATATCCAAGCTCGGCATTGTTTACAACCGATTTCGGCCATGTCGACACGTTAATACATACCGCCTTCTCTCGTGGTGATAACCTTCCGGGCTTGACCAGCTCAATCGAGCTTACAGAGAGAATTATCGAGTTAGTTAATAAAAATGATGTTGCAAGTATCATCAATATCTCTTCCCAGGGCATTTATAAAGGTTTGAAACCTGGCGAGAAGGCTGGTGAGGATGGTGTTATAGAACCCAATACAGCCTACGGTCTGGCTAAATGGGCTGTGGAGAATATGCTTAAGCTGGGCTGTGAGAAGAGTTATACAAATATACGTATGGCAAGTCTTAGCACTAATGCCCGATTCCTTGATTTCTTTGTTGATTCAGTTATCGCAGGAAGAGATATAACCGTAACAGCCCCGAATCAATATGCGTCTATCATGGACGTTTCAGACGCAGTAGCTGGTATTGTTGCTGTCGAGTCGATAGCAGTTGATAGTAGAGAGTGTGTTTATAATCTTGGTCCTTCAGTTCAGTATTCTATTCTCGACTATGCCCAAAGCAGCAATGCCTTAGGCCGCCAGTATGGATATTCTCCAGTCTCGGTTAATGTTGATGATAAGGGCGGTGATTTCGCCATATGTATGGATTGCAGCAAGTTGATAAGCCAAACAGGCTGGAAGTCTGTTGTAACAAAGGAGATAATGCTCCAAAACATGTTTAAAAATAAAGAAAAGAAATAATGACGGAGATTGAACGTATTCTTCAGAAAGGTGTGGTTACCGAGGATTTCCTCAAGGAAGAGGTTATTTGTGATTTCCTGGTGACAACCGAGCGGAAAAAACTCTTTGCAGTCCTGTTGGATATGCTAGTAGAGTTTGACAAAATATGCAAGAAACATAACTTAAGGTATTACCTGGATGGTGGAACGCTGTTAGGTGCAATCCGACATAAGGGCTTTATCCCCTGGGATGATGATATCGATGTTGAGATGCCTCGTGAGGACTATGAGAAATTCATCAAGTTAGGTGATGAGTTCAAACATCCATATTTCCTTCAGACCCCATATACCGACCCTACATATTTCTATTGTCCGGCCAGAATCCGTAATTCTAATACAACAGCTCTGGTAGAGATGTTTGCCTACCAGAATTTCAACCAGGGTGTATGGCTTACTATTCTGCCATTGGATAATTGGAAGAAAGAGGCTGAGCCAGAGATCAATAAAATAAAGTCGCTGATTATTGAGAATTCTACCTATATGCGACTGACAAATCCCCATCTCGACGAGAAGAATCAGGAGCGTGTGAGGAATTATTCTGGTAGAGATCCTTTTGAGACTTATGCAGAGATAATGAGGTTGGCCCAGCAATTTAATGGCCAGCCCACCGAATATATAACAATTGCTGTAGAGGCTTTGTCTTCGTACTCAAAGAAACTTTGGTATGCTGAGGACTTCACTTCTACGCTTCTTGCTGATTTTGAGGGTTATAAGTTCCCCATTCCAGTAGGGTACGAAAGAGTGTTAAGGATAGTCTTCGGAGATTATATGGCATTGCCCCCGATAGAGGATAGAGGGTTGCATCATAGTGGTGTGATTTTCGATATGGATAAACCTTACACTGAATACGTGAATAAACTGAAATAGAAGTTCAATAACAAAATTACCATAATTATGGAAAATAAAAGAAAGGTAGTATATTTGGGCATGATTGGCGACATCATGCACCCGGGTTTGATTAACATTATCAATGAAGGTGCCAAGTATGGCGATGTGATGATTGGTTTGTTTACTGATAAAGCTATTGCTACCCACAAGCGTTTGCCTTATCTGACATACGAGCAGCGTAAGAATGTGATAGAGAATATCAAGGGCGTAAGTTCTATAGTTCCTCAAGATGAGTGGAGCTATGTTCCTAATCTGTTGAAGTATAAGCCTGATTATATCATCCATGGCGATGACTGGGTGTATGGTCCGGATAAATATATTCGTGATGAGGTCTTCAAGAC
>CADBSN010000023.1 GCA_902797255.1 uncultured Bacteroidales bacterium
GCCGAACATAGTGCCAAACAAGTTTGAGTAATATTGAGGCGTAGCATTTTGCGCGAAGCGAAACTATAAACTATAAGCATTAAACTTAATTTTACATTAAACTGCTAATGCATACAAGAGAAGAGAAATTAGAAGCATTCGGGCGTCTGCTTGACGTGATGGATACCCTGCGTGAAAAGTGCCCGTGGGACCGTAAACAAACCAATCAGAGCTTGCGTCCCAACACCATAGAGGAAACTTATGAGTTGTGTGAAGCCCTGTTGAAGGAGGATGACCACAACATCTGCAAGGAGTTGGGCGATGTGTTGTTGCACATTGTGTTCTATGCCAAGATTGGTAGTGAGAAGGAGGCGTTTGACATTGCTGATGTGTGCAATCAACTATGCGATAAGCTTATCTTCCGTCATCCGCATGTTTATGGTGAGGTAAAGGTGGACGGTTCTGAACAGGTATTGCAGAACTGGGAGCAGCTGAAGACCAAGGAGAAAGACGGCAATAAGACTGTTCTGAGTGGCGTTCCTGCCGCATTACCATCTGTCATCAAGGCTGACCGCATTCAAGAGAAAGCCAGCAATGTAGGCTTCGATTGGCACAATCGTGAGGATGTGTGGCCAAAGGTGCGTGAAGAGATAGCGGAGTTTGAGGCTGAAGTGGCAAATATGGACAAGGATAAGGCGACACGTGAATTCGGTGACTTGATGTTCAGTCTTATCAACGCAGCACGACTCTATCATATCAACCCTGATACGGCACTCGAATATACCAACCAGAAGTTCATCAAGCGTTTCACTTATGTGGAGATGAAAGCACGAGAGCAAGGACGCGATATCAAGGACCTCACGCTCGAAGAGATGGATGCTCTTTGGGAGGAAGCAAAGAAACAATGAACCCATACATATTAATCTAAATAATCATGAAAGGAATCAAATTTTTTCTTACAATCTGTTTGGCAACACTAGCTTCGTTGAAAGCTTCTGCGGCAGATGTGTTTGTAGATTTTGCAGCTGGCGATTGGCAGCTGAATGCAAATGGTAAAGTAACTATTTACGTAAGTGACAAAGACGAGCGTGGTGTGAAGCGAGCAGCTCAGGACCTCGCACAGGACTTAAAAGCTGTGACAGGAACCGCTGGTGTGTTGGTCGATAACCCCAAGGATGCCGCTATCGTTATCGGAACTGCTGGTAAGGTGGATGCTGTGAAGGCATACGCTAAGCAGTTGAAAGGTAAGTATGAGATGTATGTCATCAATGCGGCAAACGGTCAGCTGACCATTGCTGGTAGCAATCGCCGTGGTACCATCTTCGGTATCTATGAACTGAGCCGTCAGCTGGGTGTGTCTCCTTGGTATTATTGGGCAGATGTGCCTACAACGCATCACGATAAGGTATATGTGAAAAATGGCAACTATACGGATGGTGAGCCAGCTGTGAAGTGGCGTGGATTGTTCCTCAACGATGAGGCTCCTTGTCTCACTTCATGGGTGAAGAACACCTTTGGTACAGATTATGGTGATCATCATTTCTATGCTAAAGTCTTCGAACTCATCCTTCGTTTGAAAGGTAATATGTTGTGGCCGGCTATGTGGGGTTGGGCATTCTATGCTGATGACCCAGAGAACCTGAAGACAGCCGACGAGATGGGTGTCATCATGGGAACGAGCCACCACGAACCGATGGCACGCAACCATCAGGAGTATGCCCGCAACCGTCAGCAATGGGGTGCGTGGGATTACTCGAAGAACAAAGAGAAACTCGATCAGTTCTTCCGTGAAGGTATCGAACGCATGCAGGGAACTGACGATGTAATCACTATCGGTATGCGAGGCGATGGTGATGCTGCCATGAGTGCAGATGCCGACACCAAGCTGTTGGAGGACATCGTTCTCAATCAGCGTCGTATCATTCAGGAAGTGACCAAGCGTCCAGCAAAGGAGACTCCTCAGGTATGGGCACTTTATAAGGAAGTACAGGATTATTTCGATGCAGGCATGAAGGTGCCAGATGATGTCACCATCCTCATCAGCGACGACAACTGGGGCGACATCCGTCGTGTGCCCAATGCACAGCGTAGTGGTGGCTGGGGTATCTACTACCATGTGGACTATGTCGGTGCACCACGTAACACCAAGTGGCTCAATGTGACCCAGACTCAACAGATGTTCGAACAGCTTTCTTTGGCATACGATTTTGGCATCCAACAGCTGTGGATACTCAATGTGGGCGACCTCAAACCTATGGAATATCCTATCCAGATGTATTTCGATATGGCATGGAAACCAAAAGAATATAAAGTGGAGAATATCACAGACCATACACGTCGTTTCTTTACCACTGTACTAGGTGAACAGTTTGCCGACGAAGCAGCCTCCATCTACAACCAGAACTGCCAGTATATGGCACGTGTAACTCCTGAGATGCTCGATGCGCGAACCTACAATGTCTCTACTGGCGAATGGAAACAGGTAGCTGACGAATACCAGCGCCTCGAAACCCGTGCATTGCGTTTGTTCCTTGAGATTCCTGAGAACACCAAGGATGCCTATCAGCAACTCATTCTGTTCCCCGTGCAGGCAGCAGCTAATCTCTATGATATGTATTATTCTCAGGCCATGAACATGTATCTGGCTGAACGCAACAATCCTGATGCCAACCTGTGGGCACAGCGTGTGAAGGAGTGCTTCGACCGCGATGCTTCCCTCAATGCATCTTACAATAAAGACATAGCAGGAGGTAAGTGGAACGGTATGATGACCCAGAAGCATATTGGCTACACCAATTGGAACGATAACTTCCGTGCCGACATGTTGCCACGAACCCGTGAGGTTGAGGCTGTTTTGGGTGGATATACCTTTGCACCAAGCAATGGGTTCGTATCGATGGAGGCAGAGCACTATTTCTCAGCTACTGCATCCGATGGTACAGCGTGGACCATCTATCCTTATTACGGTCGTACTCGTAGTGCTGTGGCTTTGACGCCTTACACCAAACCGACAGGCGAAGCCAAGTTGACCTATCGCTTCACTTTGCCAGCTAATGCACCAGCAAAGGTAAAGGTGCTTGTAGTGGTGAAGTCCACCCTCGACTTCGAGAATCGTGGTGGACACGAATATACAGTCAGCCTTGATGGCTCAGAACCAGTAGTGGTGAATTTCAATAAGAATATGGTCGATAAGCAGCCCCATATGTACAGTGTGTTCTATCCTACCATCGCACGACGTGTGGTAGAGAATACAGTAGAACTGCCTGTCGCTAGTGCTGAGACCCACGAGTTGGTCATCCATCCTCGCCATCCAGGCATTGTGTTCGAAAAAATCGTTGTCGACTTTGGAGGCTATAGCTCATCCTACCTCTTCGGCACAGAATCGGAAGTGAAACGATAACCATTGATCATCAATAATCATTTTCGAGTATTTAGAGTTTTTCGATGTTAAAATATAAAAAACAGACCCCCTTAGGGAAAATGTAAAAATTTAAAAATGATAAAATGTAAAAATTAATGGTAAATCGTAAATGGTAAATCGTAAATGGGAAACTTGCTTTTTATAATTTTTGCATTTTTACATCTCCCTTTGTCAGCCCAGGAACTGAACGAAGCGAAAGGCTTTAAGGGTTTGCTCAATGGTAAGACAGCTGTGGAGATTGTGGTTTCCGACCAATTTAACGATGGCGATTGGATCACAGCAGGCTACTGCTACTATCCCAAAGCCAAGGCACCAGCTCCGATATTGCTGATAGCTACGACGGAAACCGATAAGACCCTCTTGCCGAAGGGGGAGAACCGTTACCTGCTGAAACTGGTAGAGTACCAACCCGATGGGCAGATAACAGGTATCTTCCGTATATGGTACACAGAGGTTGAGGGCGACTACAACTTCCAACGTGGCACATGGACGAACCCTACCACCGGAAAGGTCATGCAGATGAGCCAAGTCACAGAGTTCTATAACCGTCCTGACTGGTATCCTGCACTACCTAAGGTGATGACGGCAAAGAAACGTGATGCTTGGTCGTTTAAATACCGATTCGACAGAGACAAAGACGGATGGCTGACCGACCTCTATGTGGATGGCTATGTAGATGGACAGAAGACCGATTTCCATTTCGAGGAACAATTGATGGGTGCGTTCAATGATGAGCAGGAGAAGCTCATAGGTTGGGTGACTGAGGACGATATCAACTTCGATGGAGTACCCGACTTGTTGATTTACGTTGGAGTGACCCATAATGCCTCCTCCCTGTATAAGGCATACGTGTGGAATCAGGAAACTCGTCAGTTCTACCCCGTAGAAGTCTTCGATGAGATACAGGAGCCCGATTTCGACAGTAAGGCAAAGACCATCACCAGTCGCGCCCGTGATGTTGACAATCTGTATGTCGATACCTACAAATGGAAGAACGGCATCCTGACCAAGGTGTCAACAAAGAAACTGTCGTTACGATAAAGATTACAACGACCAAAATCAACGGTCAAAAAACAATTTCCCATCAAAAAGGTTGGTCGAATCTATAAAATGCGCAACCGCAACACCATCGAGTTCCTCGGTCTTTGGGAGAGCCTCCACAACCCTGCCTTTAACCGTGTGCAATTCGACACGTTTAAATCCGAGGCAGGACTCAACCGCTTTGTAATGACACCCTCCAAGTGGATTGAACAGACTGGTGCTGTTGGCATTGTTACTAAAGCAGGACGGTACAATGGCGGTACCTATGCGCACAGCGATATAGCCATGGAATTTGCCTCATGGATCTCCGCAGAGTTCAA
>CADBSN010000024.1 GCA_902797255.1 uncultured Bacteroidales bacterium
TCGTCCAATCGCATTCAACAACCATCGTTGGAGCTTCAGCATCTATCTGCACGACCGTCGCATGGATCACTTCTTCTATGCACCTCCACGCAGGTTCAACGATTACCGCGGTGGCACCGTATTCGGTGGAATGCGTAGGGTAGATGTACCAGGTATGCGTCCAGGTCAGCCAGGTGGCCCAATGCCAGGAAATCCAGCTCCTAACGGAGTACGTCCAGGTGATGTACGTCCAGGTAATGTGGCAACACCCAACAACCGCTTAGGTGACAACCGTATGGGTGATATGCGAGGAGAGGTTATCCGTCAGGGAGCCAATCCAGCAGGTAACAACCAGTCCTATCACTTCGAGAATGTCACTCCTAACAATCGTGGTACAGTGGCAACGACTCCTACTACCGTCAATCGTAATGGTGGAACGACTGTCATCAGCCATCCAACCAATACCCCTAATGGTTCTGGTGCAATCAATGTCAATCGCAACACTACTACTACGGTCAATCGTCCAGTAGGCAACGTCAATGTCAACACACGTTCAAGTGCTGTATCATCAACCCCTCGTACCACGATATCTACTCCTTCACGCTCAAGCGTCACCACTTCTACTCGCTCAAGCGTCTCTGCCCCTGCTCGTTCAAGCGTATCAACCCCATCTCGCTCTTCAGCAGGAACCTCTTCCAACCGTACGGCAGGAAGTCCACAAAGAGTATCTGGAGGACGCCGCTAGTTCCTCTCATCAGTTAATAAATAACAACCAGAAAGCAGCCTCTAGCTGCTTTCTGCTTTTTTATGTTTCGATTGCATTTGAAATCAAAGAACTGCCCTCTCATCCTTGGTAAATTGCAAAGAATAGGCGGGAAATTTTGTGGTTTGAAAAAAACTTTCTACTTTTGCAGCAAATTCAAAACAGATCAAAGATATGAAAACTCTTCTTTACTCAAGTTTATGGCTTTTGTGTGCCTTGTTGCCTGTTCATGCCCAAGTGCGCACAATCGATATCAGTGGTAATAATACGTCAAGTAGTTACAAAACATATACTAATAGTATCTCGCTGCCCAAATCAGATACCGTCAATGTAATGTTGGCACGTTATATCTATTTCAGTTCGACAATTTCTGGCAGTGGTGTACTGAACCTGTATGGTGGTGGTGAACGCTGCTATCTGGGAACAGAAAAAGGAAGTGCATGGCCCGATTGGACACGCTATACTGGCAACATACATATCTATCCGTTCAAGGACAATTCGTCATCTGCAGGGTCTTATGGTGTGTTATTGGCTCATGGTGGCAAGTCGTCATCTGCCGAGAATGCCTTGGACGACGCAAAGGGAGGCAAGGTGAACCCCTCTATGGCAAACAACCGTGTGACGCTGCATGCTGGTGCCACGATGACCTGTGAGGCCAATAGTGCTGGAGCTGGTTTTCGTATCGGTGAACTTAATACCGAGGTAGGCTCCACTTTGTCAGGCTATTACAAAAAGTCTCGTGCGGCCTACTATCTTTTAGGTGGTCTGAATACCGACTTCACATTGGCAGGTACCATCAAACCTTTTGACTATCGTGATGATACGTCGCTGAGCATTGTCAAGGAAGGCACAGGAACTCTTACTATCACTGGCAACGACAACTATGTGAGTGGTGCCTTGCGTATTTTGGCAGGTCGTGTCAACATCATGAACGACCGCGAAGAGGCAGAATCGAAGAAAATGCGTGGTTCCTTAGGTGCCAAATCCGATGCTTCTGCCGCCATTGCTTACGTCTTCGAAAAAGGTGTTCTGGGTGGTACAGGCAGCATTGGTGGTATGGTCGACAACTACGGCACGATAGAGCCTGGTACGGATGCTGTCGGTCTGTTGACGCTGAAGAACTATGCCGCACAAAAGAATGCCAACCTCACCATGCATCCTGCCTCAGTGCTGCGTATTAAAGTTGCTTCGACTGCCAAGCACGACCAATTGGTAGTCGACGGGCAAGTGAAGTATAACAGCATGTGCGAAGACTTCACCACTAGCGACAAGATGCCCGTTCTGGAAGTCGTGCTGCAACAAGGTGCCGACGTGAAGGTGGGCGACGAGTTCCAGGTGATGACGGCGAAGAGCAAGTCTGGCGATTGGCATCTTGATGTAAAAGCTGCAAAATATACATGGATTGTGGAAGAGCGCGAGGAAAATGGCATGGTGGTCTTTGTCCTGAAAATTGTATCACTTGAAAACATGGGCGGTGGCACAGATCCTGACAACCCAGATGATAACGAGAGTACGATGGGTGCTTTCTACGACGATGGCATCAGCGATGCTTCCGATAGTCATACGCTGAAGTACTATGCAGAAAAGAATCAGAAGCATATCGGTGTGGCGCTGGCTACCGACAAGGGCCTTCAGAGCGATCGCGATGCGGCTGGTCAGCAGTTCAATATGATGGTGTGCGAGAATGAGATGAAGATGGATGCGCTGCAACCCTCACAGGGAAGCTTCAGTTTTGGCAGTGCCGACCAGTTGGTCAGCTTTGCCAAGAACAACAATATGGTCATTCGTGGTCACTGTCTGGTATGGCATTCGCAGTTGCCTGGATGGGTGTCGTCGGATGGAAAGAAGAACGATAAGGGCTGGACGCGCGCTGAGGCTCTGGCCATCATGAAGAACCACATCACGACGGTGATGCAACACTATAAAGGTAAGGTGCGTGAGTGGGATGTCGTCAATGAGTGTTTGGACGACGACCAAAGCACCGTTCGTGCCAATCCCGACAGCTACGACCTTCGTAAGCAGAGCGTATGGCAGTTGGCTATCGGCGACGACTATGTGGATTCAGCTTTCGTCTATGCCCATCAAGCCGATCCCGATGCCGTACTCTATCTGAACGACTATGGAGTGGAGTTGCAAGGCAAAGCCAAGTCGACGGCGTTCTACAACCTCGCTATGCGGCTGAAGAATGCAGGCATCCCTATCGATGGTGTAGGTCTGCAGTGCCACTTCTCGACGGGCGATGTCGACAGCGTGAAACTCGACAACACCGTTCGCCGCTTCGAGGAAGCCGGACTGAAGTGTATCATCACCGAACTCGACATGGGTATCCCATCTACCTCGGAGGCCAATCTGCAGGAACAGGCCCGTTGCTATCGTGTCGTTACCGATATTATGCTCAACCACGACAATTGTCCTAGCATGGTCATTTGGGGTATCAAGGATAATGACAGCTGGCGCGAGCCCTCTAATCCGCTGCTCTATACTGCACAGCTGGCTAAGAAACCCGCATGGTATGCTGTGCGCTCTGCCTTGCGCCATCGAACGATGGTCAATACCGCTGTCCGTCCTGTGTTGAACACTAAGGAGAAAGACTCCGACATCTATAATTTGGCTGGCCAGAAAGTGACTGCCGCCTACAAGGGTATCACGATCGTCGGAGGCAAGAAGGTGATGATACGCTGATCCTTATCAATGGAGAATCATGGGATGGTTCTTTGATTCATCCCATGGTATTTCCCGTTCCACAAAATTATTCGTGATTATTTTACATCTTAGGTCAAAAAAAATGTTCCTTTGGGGTAGTCAAGTATCGCCTTTGGGTAGTGTTTTTGGCCTTTCGGGTAGTTTCTTCTTCCTTTTGGGTAGTAGAAATCAGTTCTTCGTTAGCCTTTTGGGTAGTAAATTCGTCCTTTTGGGTAGTGCGCCAGATGTGAGCAATAAACTGATTACCATCATTTTATCTGGATTCTTCCGGTGGAGTCACGAATCGTTACCCCATCCCTTTTATCCTCATCTACTGCATAGCGATTACGTCCTTGCCCTTTGACTCCAAATTGGAATTGAATGTTTTTTTCCATTCAAAAGGTAGCTTCGAGATGTCAGCCGATAATTCGACCTACATGTTTTTGCACATGCTGGCTCCATATTTCTTACATCGAGAGTCTTTCGGTAGGATAAGAGGAGGGTAAGAAGACTCCAAGAAGAGGGTAACTTATTGTTGTAACCTGATACCCGAATTAGGTATGACGTTTATTTATTTCCATAGATCTTCAAACTCTTTTGAGCATTTTCATGCCCCTGTTTCGCTGCTTTCTGCCACCACTTTATAGCTTCTGCATAATCCTGAGCGACACCTTTTCCATTATAATACATTACACCAAGATTGTATTGTGCACTAGCATACCCTTGCTCCACAGCCTTTCGATACCACCTTACTGCTTCTACATAGTTCTGAGCGACACCTAGGCCAGTTTCATACATAAAGCCAAGATTGAATTGTGCTTCCGCATACCCTTGCTCTGCAGCTTTCCGCCACCATTTTAAAGCTTCCGCATAGTTCTGAGCGACACCCTGTCCATGATAATACATTACGCCAAGATAGAATTGTGCATCTTCGTCTCCCTGTTCTGCAGCTTTCCGCCACCACTTTAAAGCTTCCGCATATTTCTGAGCGACACCCTGTCCATTATAATACATTACGCCAAGATTGTATTGTGCTTCTGTGTATCCCTGCTCCGCAGCCTTTCGATACCACTTTACCGCTTCCACATAGTTCTGAATGACACCCTGTCCATTCTCATACATTACGCCAAGATAGAATTGTGCATCTTCGTCTCCCTGCTCTGCCGCTTTTTGATACCACTTTAA
>CADBSN010000025.1 GCA_902797255.1 uncultured Bacteroidales bacterium
AATACCTTCCGAAAGACCAGAAATCGTAGTGTTCATCGCACCACCACTCAGTTTCATTGCGATGTAGTCGCCTGGAAGCATAATCTTATAAATCTTCTCATAGAGAGCAGGCTCATTTTCCTTCACCCATGCCAACTTAGCTGCGGTGAAGTTACCTGGTGAGTTGAGCAAGTGACTCAAACATTGCTCGCTACCGATACCCTCGAATGCTTTGTTGCCATATGGAACAGCACGTCCGTCACACCAGATGATACTTGGGCGAAGGGCTTTCTTGTCCTTGTCCACACATACCAGTCCGTGCATCTGATAGCTGATACCGATTGCTTTCACATTGGCAAGCGCTGCTGCGTTCTGCTGTTTCAGCACCTTTGTGGCTTCTTTCAGGCTGTTCCACCAGTCTTCTGGCTCTTGTTCAGCCCAACCGGCTTTCTTGGCAATAATCTTGGCCTCTGTTTCTGGGTAGAAAGTCGATGCCTCGCACACTCCTGTTTCGATATTCACCAGTGAAGCTTTTACTGATGAAGTACCTATGTCATAACCTAATAAATACATAATTCCTCTTGTTAATAAGTTTTAGTTTGCAAAGATAGGAGTTTTTTCGTTTTTTAGATGTTACATTTGATGAAATAATTTGAAAAAATGTAACATTGCCTCCTTTAAACCAGCAATTTGACCTAAAAACGTTCCAAACTTTTGATTTATTGGAAAAAACGATTGCTATGTTTGCTATTTTCATTAACTTTGCGCCGTCAATCAAAAACCATTTACAACATGAAAAAAATCATCTTATTTTCCGCTATCCTATTTTTGGCTGTTTTTAGTGCGTCAGCTCAAAACAAAAACGCACAAGTAGTGACATGGACCACAGCTATTCAAAAAGTTGAACCCCACAACCTTCCCCCTGCTCCTTATCTTGAAGGAAATTCGTTAAGACAGATTGTGGAAGTCTCATTTGGGGGAAATATGGTTTCCTTGAAATTGTCGAACCAGTACAATACTGAAGAAACAGAGATTATAGGAGTTGAATTAGCGAAAGCACTGACTCAGGGTGAAAGTGCTGCTATTGACGAATCAACCACTACAGCTCTTACCTTTGGTGGTGCAAAAGGGATTACGATGAAACCGGGCGAAATCGTAGTTTCCGACCCTGTTAAGTTTCGTATGACTCCTCGAATGGATGTCGCTATCACCATTCATTTCGGGAAGGCTTCGAGAACTGACGTAAGCGGTCATCCAGGCTCTCGCACCTCTTCATATATAGCTGAGGGAAACACCAACGATTTCAGCAAGGCTGTCGAGACGACCCATTGGTGCTACATCAATAGTCTGATTGTGAATGCTGGTAAGAAATTCGGTTCGATTGCTGTCATCGGAAACTCTATCACGGATGGTCGTGGAACCACCACAAACCATCAGAACCGTTGGACAGACAACCTTTCGAAGCGTCTGCTTGCTAACAAGAAGACCAAGAACCTCAGTGTACTCAATCTGGGATTGGGTGGCAATTGTGTCCTTCGTGGAGGATTAGGTCCTACGGCAAATAGTCGATTTGATCGTGATGTCATCAATCAGGAAGGTGTGAAATATGCGATTGTGTTCGAGGGTGTAAACGACCTCGGTGGTTCTTGGAATGGTGAAGAGACAGCTAAGCAGCTTATTGAGTCGTTCAAGACGATGATAAAGAAAGCTCATGAGAAGGGCATTAAGATCTATGGTGCTACCATCATGCCATTCAAGGGCAACAACTACTATAATGAATCACGTGAGAAAGGTCGTCAACAGGTGAACGAGTGGATTCGCAACTCTGGCGAATACGATGGTGTGATTGATTTCGATGCGGCCACACGCGACCCACAGCAGCCCGACCGTCTGAATCCAGCCTTCCTTTTCGAGAACGACTGGTTGCATCCCAATGCTGACGGTTACAAAGTGATGGGCGACTGCATCGACCTCAAACTGTTTGAGAAATAAAAACGACAAAGGGCAAAGACATTTGCCTTCGCCCTTCGTCATTTACCTTTCGCTCTTAGCCTTTTATATAAGACACGATATCTTCTTTGGCCACAGGTTGTTGTTCACCTGTGGTCATATTTTTCACCATTACCTTTCCTTCCTGCATCTCCGTCTCTCCGATGATGGCCACGAATGGAATCTCCTTTGCGTTGGCATAGCTCATCTGCTTCTTCATCTTTGTAGAGTCAGGATAGATTTCTGAACGGATACCTGCCTTTCGGAGGTTCGCAATGATAGGAAGGCTGTATTGTGCCTCCTTTTCACCGAAGTTCACGAAGAGTACTTGGGTAGCGTTCACGGCTTCCTTTGGATAGAGGTCAAGCTGGTTGAGCACATCAAAGATGCGGTCGGCACCAAACGAGATACCTACTCCTGAGAGTCCTGGCATACCGAAGATACCTGTGAGGTTATCGTAACGTCCTCCACCTGTGATACTACCGATCTGTACATCGAGTGCCTTCACTTCGAAGATGGCTCCTGTATAGTAGTTCAATCCGCGAGCCAGCGTGAGGTCGAGTTCCACCTCATTCTGCAATCCTAGATTTGCAAGGGTGTTCAGGATAAATTCCGTTTCTTCGATACCTTTCAGTCCTGTCTCGCTGTCTTTCAGCACTTCGCGCATCGTCTGCAGTTTCTCTGCATTCGTACCTGTAAGGTTGATGATGGGTTGCAATTTATCGATGGAATGGGCAGAAA
>CADBSN010000026.1 GCA_902797255.1 uncultured Bacteroidales bacterium
ATGAACTTGAAACCACGTGTCTCGTCAAACTTCTCTGCAGCCTTTATCAGTCCGAGGTTACCTTCGTTGATCAAGTCAGGCAGACTCAGACCTTGGTTCTGATATTGCTTGGCAACAGAAACCACGAATCGGAGATTAGCCTTCGTCAAGGTCTCCAATGCCCTGCGGTCTCCCTTGCGAATACGAGCTGCTAGTTCTACTTCCTGTTCAACTGTGATGAGTTCCTCACGACCAATCTCCTGAAGATACTTATCTAACGAAGCACTTTCACGATTGGTAATACTTTTGGTAATTTTTAACTGTCTCATTCCTATAAATACATATTAGCTTGCAAAATTACAACTTTTTTTCGACATAACCCATCGCTATATCAAAAAAAATTACTTACTTTGTAAAATAATTTACAAAACATGCAAAAAAAAGAACGATACTTAGGTATAACCGACTATTTTCAGCAGGCGATGCCTGATGCCCAGACGGAGCTGCATTACGACTCTCCTTATCAACTGTTGGTGGCTGTGATGTTGAGCGCACAATGTACGGATAAACGTGTTAACATGACAACACCTGCACTCTTTCAAGCCTTCCCCACCTCAAAAGACTTAGCAAATGCAACATTTGATGAAGTCTACCAGTTGATTCGCAGCATCAGCTATCCAAACAGCAAAGCACAACATCTCATCGGAATGGCTCAGATGCTTGAATCAGACTTCATGGGCGAGGTACCTTCTACTCTCGAACAACTCACACGTCTACCAGGAGTCGGGCGTAAAACAGCAAACGTAGTGATGAGTGTAGCATTCGGGAAATCCACTATGGCTGTCGACACACATGTGTTCCGTGTCAGTCACCGAATCGGACTTGTTCCGCCAAGGTGCACCACTCCCCTAAGCGTCGAGCGTGAACTGGTACGTAACATACCACCCCACCTCATCCATTCCTTCCATCACTGGCTCATCCTTCATGGCCGTTACGTATGCAAAGCCATACATCCCGACTGCGCCAACTGTGGCATCCGACGCTGGTGTCTGTCTGCGAAATAGGGATTCTACTTCACAACAATCTTTTTACTGTTCACTATATAAATGCCCTTTGGCAGGTTCCCAAAGAAACGTCTACCTTGCAGGTCGTAGACAACAGAAGGTGTGTGGTCTGAATCAGGCAGCAACTCTGAGATACCCGTATCTTCGATAGGAGCACGATAGACGAAGTTCATCGTTCCATCACGATTCTGTGTGATATCCAGAATACCACCCTGCATGATTGTTTCACCCTGCTTAGTCTTATTGTAGAAAGTAGCGGCAGGCTTAGAGGTTGCCGTCAGACTGTCGTTTTTCTGATAAGGATAGAGGTCACGACTCAGACTGGTGTAACTGGATTTAGCACTGTTGTCAGCTCTGAATATGTTAAATCGCATATGATCATTTGTAGGATAACCATATTGTGTGACATATTCATGTTGTGAGGTCAGGATAGAATTAGGGACATTTAAATACCAGAGATCCGAATCGAAATCCACATGCGTAATCATCAGTCCTCTACCTGGCAGATACTTGTCCCAATTCGTCTGCTGACGGTTCTCCAAGATATAATACTCGTCAAGATGTCCATCATTATAGATAATGTAGCCACCACCACCTTCACTGACAGGTTTCAGGTTATTGACAGTCACATTCTGGTTCGACAGCACGGTCAGTTCAATCCATCCTGCCATCCATTTCTCGTAGGCTGAATAACCTGCCGGGACAAAGCCATCACCATTATAGGGCCCTTGATCCATTATGTCGTATCCAAACAAGGAGATTGCAGAACCGTTAGCGGTATCGTACAAGTCAGGATAGCCAAGACAATGCGAGAACTCATGGCAAATGCCACCAATGCCTTCTATATGATTGAGTGCATCAAGCTCATTGGAACATGCATAAGTGTTAATGCGGACATTATCAAGGAAAAGATTGATATCCACATATTCCAGATAGTACATATGAGGCCATATCGTGTTTTCATCGCCACCCGAAGCCTCGCCTTTGCCTGCATAGACTACATATACCTCATCTACCTCACCGTCGCCATTCCAATCATAATCACTGAAATTCGCCTGACTGTCGATGGCTCTACAGGCTTCGACAATCATTTTTTCAGCTCTCATGTCTTGGTCATATTCATCATTCTGACCATAGTACTTCTGATTATTTGCCAGTTGGACAGGACCGAATACATCGAACTCTACTTCAAACTGTCCACCACTCTGAGCCTTGAAATAGTCAGCCACGCTTCCCTCAAACCCCTCACGAGTCGTATAGCCTTCTTCGTTCAGAATCTTATTATACTTTTCCTGGTCGTTTGCCGTTTTGAAGCTTACATCTTTAAACTCAGCCAAAATCACCAATCCTTTCTTCTTGCCGATGAAGTGGGTACGTTCACCAATAGCAGTTCTACGGGTCATGGCCGATGCACGCCTTGCGGCTCTGCGACTCTGTGCACGATGGCTCATGGTGACCTCAGGTACCTCTATGAACGCCTCACCCGACTTCACAAAATTTCGTCCATCATCGGTTCGCCAATAATGGCAGAACTCGTCACCGGTCAACTGAGCTCGCACCTCCGTACCATCTTTAAGCGTCAGAACCCTCCATAACCCATGCTTAGCCGGAATGGCATGCATTCCGACCGTCACCACATATAATACAAGTGCAAAAAATAGTCTCTTCATTCTGTTTCAATGTTCAACTTCCAATTCTTCTTATTCCCATTCAATGGTTCCCGTTGGTTTCGGAGTCAAATCATACAAAACACGGTTCACACCCGGAACCTCGGTAATAATGCGCTGAGTAATATGGTGTAGCAGCTTGTAAGGAATCTCCTCAATAGTAGCGGTCATCGCATCGCGGGTGTTGACGGCACGGATGATGACAGGCCAATCCCAGCTGCGCTTGTTGTCCTTTACGCCAGTTGACTTGTAATCGGGAACGATGGTGAAATACTGCCAAACCTTACCTTCTAGGCCGTTCTTCGCAAACTCCTCACGCAGGATGGCATCGCTCTCACGCAGCGCCTCCAGACGGTCACGAGTAATGGCACCCGTACAACGAACACCAAGGCCTGGCCCTGGGAATGGTTGACGATATACCATGTTATCGGGCAATCCAAGTTCCTTACCTACGACGCGAACTTCATCCTTGAACAGCAACTTAATAGGCTCCACCAATTCAAACTGAAGATCCTCAGGCAGGCCACCCACATTGTGATGAGACTTTACAGGACCTGACTCCACGATATCAGGATAGATGGTGCCTTGAGCCAGGAAACTGATGCCCTCCAACTTACGGGCTTCTTCCTCAAACACACGGATAAACTCAGCGCCAATGATCTTGCGTTTCTGCTCTGGGTCAGCCACACCTGCCAGCTTGTCGAGGAAACGGTCTGTAGCATCAACATACACCAGATTGGCATTCAGCTCGTCGCGGAACACCTTAACCACCTGCTCAGGCTCACCCTTACGCAGCAAACCATGATTTACATGCACCGATACCAGTTGCTTACCCACTGCCTTAATCAGCAGCGCAGCTACTACCGATGAGTCCACACCGCCCGACAATGCCAGCAGCACTTTCTTATCACCAATCTGAGCACGAAGCTCCTGAATCTGTTCGTCAATGAATTTCTTTGCCAGCGCCGGAGTCGTAATTCGCTCCATATCAGCCGGACGTACATTACCTTGTGCCATAATACTGTTTTTGAATTGATTTAAAATTTGGTTGCGAAGTTACAAAAAAATATTCATTCAACGAAACATATCCATTGTTTTTAACACATTTCAACACTTAGTCTTTTCGTTTTTCGGATTTTCTATTCTTCTGGAACTTTGATATCATTCTTCTGGAACTTTGATATTCTTCCCCCAAAAGCAGCGAGAGTAAAAAAAACGCAGAGCCTCGTCAACTCTGCGCCATTTTCGATTTTTCTCCTACTTGATTCACAGTTTCCCCTGCTCACCCAAATACGAGTCTTTGAAACCTAAAAAGTAGAGGACACCATCAAGACCGATGGTGTTGATGCTCTGCTCTGCAGTAGCTTGAACTCGTGGTTTTGCGTGGAATGCGATTCCCAAACCAGCCTCTGTTATCATAGGCAGGTCGTTTGCGCCATCGCCAACAGCAATGGTCTGAGCCAGATTCACTTTCTCAACTTGTGCAATCAGTTTCAAGAGTTCGGCCTTACGATGCCCATCCACGATTTCACCGACGTAGCGTCCTGTGAGCTTGCCGTCATCACCTATTTCAAGTTCATTGGCATATACATAATCGATACCATATTTCCGCTGCAGATGTTCACCGAAGTACGTGAATCCACCGCTGAGGATGGCAATCTTATACCCACAGGTCTTCAAAACAGACATCAATCGGTCAACACCTTCAGTCATAGGCAAATGTTCAGCAATATCTTGCATCACACTCACATCAAGCCCCTTCAATAAAGCCACTCTACGTGTGAAACTCTCCTTGAAGTCAATCTCTCCTCGCATCGCACTCTCCGTGATGGCACGTACCTCGGCCCCTACCCCATTCCTCTCTGCCAGTTCATCGATACATTCGGTCTGGATGAGTGTCGAATCCATATCGAAGCAAATCAGGCGGCGCATCCTGCGGAACATATCATCCCGCTGGAACGAGAAATCAATCTCCATCTGCTGAGACAGCCTCATCAACTTCGACTGCATCTCCTGACGGTTGACAGGTTCACCTCGTAGTGAGAACTGAATACAGGCACGTGTGTGCTTATCCAACTGCTTGATGCTCTTACGACCTGTCAGACGTATGATGCTGTCTATGTTCAAGCCTTGGTCTGCCAGAATCTGGGTAGCCGCCTCAATTTGGCGAGCCTCCAACTGACGTCCCATCACCATCAGAATATAGCGGTTCTTTCCCTGATGACCCACCCAATCCTCGTACTCATCATCACTGATAGGCGAGAATCCGATGTTTACCCCCAACTCCGTAGCCTTGAACAGCAGTTCCTTCATGGCCAATCCCGATTTCATCTCATCGATACGAATCAAGATACCCAGTGACAAAGTAGAATGGATATCAGCCTGACCGATATCCAGAATATACGCATCATATTTAGCCAAGATACTCATCACGGCAGCAGTCAGTCCTGGCCGGTCCTGCCCAGTGATACGCACCAATATTTGTTCTTCCTTCATACTTAACGCGAATTTATTGATGATGCAAAAATACATCTTTTATTCCAACCAGCCGTCAAAAATATCAAAAAACTGCATTTTTCATCTGTCTACCAATAACATTTACTCTATTTCACTACTGAACAAATAATCTTTCATACCCTATAGTTCATCCACTCCTGTCTTTCTTTCTCCGACATCTTTTCGATGGCATAGCGCAACATGGTGCGAGGCATCTCATGGGCATGCTGGCGCAGGAATTCCCGAAGCAAGTCCATGGAACATCGTTTACCCATCTCCCTTAACATCCACCCCACCGCCTTGTGCATCAAGTCATGCGGATGATGCAGGTGTATCTCAGCATACCTCAGACACCACGACGGATCACCCATCTGCGAAGTCTTCCACGAACAGACCATGCTCATCCTCTGCTTCCACAAGTTATCGCTTTGCGCCAGTTCGTCCAGTACCTTTATCTTATAGTCCCTATCACCAAGGTTCGTCGGTAAAAGCAACCAATGCCCCAGAATCTTATGCACAGACAAATCCACGAGGTCCCAGTTGTTCGCCCGTTCCGCATATTTGAGGTACATCGTC
>CADBSN010000027.1 GCA_902797255.1 uncultured Bacteroidales bacterium
CATAGAGATAAAACATCCGATCCATCATCTGCCACTTCTCATCGCTGCGTGCATCAGCCCTACAACCTTGTAACTTCGCCACAAACGCCTCCCACTCTGCCTGACGCGGCAGAGTAGCAAGCTTGTTCATAGCTGTGGTCCAGTCGAAGTCGAGTGGAGCATCGACAATCATCACGAGACGAGTACCTAAAATGTATATCTCCATCTCGAGAATGCCAACGGCCTTGATGCCCTCACGAATCTCCTTCCAATGATGCTCCTCGGAGTGCCACTTGCGGTACTCACGAATCATCTCAGGATCATCGCGAAGGTCAAGTGTCTGCACATAGCGCTTCACTGGCTGACCATATTGTTTCTGAATCGTTCCGTTCGTCATTTCAATCCTTTCGCTTTAAATGTCTGATAACCATATATGGTAATCAATATGAAGCAAATGAATGGTAGGCAGAAAGAAACATTAACAGCAGGCCAACCGAAGATAACTTCACGATCGATGAGGTAACCCTGAAGAGGAGGCATCAAAGCTCCACCCACGATGGCCATCACTAGGAAGGCAGCACCCAAAGAAGTATCTTCGTTGTGAACATTCTCGAGAGCAATACCGTAAATACTAGGGAACATGATAGACATGAAGAGGCTGATACAAACAAGGCTGTACAATCCCCATATACCTTCTATGCAGATAGCACCTAGCGTACAGATAGAAGCTCCGACACCGAAAATCATCAGCAGTCGGCGCTGATTGACGTACTTCATAATATATGTTCCGACAAAACGGCCCGTCAACGACAGAGACATCGCAACGATATTATATGTCTGGGCTGTGGCTTTATCAATACCCAAATGGTCAGCATACTGGATGATGAAGGTCCAAACCATGATCTGGGCTGCCACATAGAGTACTTGAGCAAACACACCATTACGGTAAATGCTATTGCTCCACAAACGAGATAGTGTTGTGCGAGTACTTGTCTTTGAGTCGTTCTCTCCTTTCAAAGAAGGCATCTTGGTGAGAGCGATGATAATGAACATCACCAATACAACTAAACCGATAGCCACATAGGGGTCACGAATGACAGCCAAGTCATGCAGTCTGATATCAGCTTTCTCCGCATCGGAAAGGGCACCAAAGATAATCTGACCGGCTTCATCACGCTTGTCGGAAATAAGGTTAGGCAACACAATGAATGATGCTACAGCCATACCTGAGAGCGAACCTACTGGATTGAAGGCCTGAGCCAAATTCAGACGTCTTGTAGAAGTCTCCTTTGAACCAAGTGAAAGAACGAAAGGATTCGCACTGGTTTCAAGGAAGGCAAGACCGAAGGTGAGGATATAAAGTGATATGCAGAAGAAAGTGAACTCCTGGAACTGCGCAGCAGGGATAAACAGGAACGCACCTACGGCATAAAGTCCCAGACCGATGAGCACACCAACCTTATATGAGTATTTACGGATGAAAAGCGCAGCAGGAATGGCCATCGTAGCATAACCGCCATAGAATGCGAATTGCACCATCGATGCCTTTGCTGCAGAAATCTCCATCAGCGTCTGAAATGCAGCCACCATCGGATTCGTAATATCGTTGGCAAATCCCCATAGGGCAAACAGCGATGTCACGAGAATGAACGTTACGAGATATTTCTTCTCGACAAGTTTACTCTTTGTTTTCATAAAAAGGATATTGTTTAGATTGTTAGTATGATCTGTGTATTTCACTTGGTAAAATCGACGAGAATTCGGAATACCTTGCCTGGATTCTCACTCCACCAGCGCATCGTCTCTGATCCCTCCTTAGGCTTGATGACTTTGGTAATCAGTTCTTCTGTAGGACAAGTTCCACGTTCCAGATAATGGATGACAGCACGGAAATCTTCAGGCATCGCATTTCGTGAGCCACGGATATCCAGTTCTTTCTGTACGAAGAACTTTGTCTGCAGCAACACCTCACTCTTCGCATAACCGATACAAACCACACGACCTGTGAACGCCACCTCATTGACAGCCAACTGATATGTTGGAACAGAACCAACAGCCTCAATCACCACATCAGGGCCAAAGCCACTAGTCAACTCAGCCAAACGCTGATGCACATCCTCGGTTTTCGTATTCACAGCATAGGTAGCTCCCAGTTGCTTCGCCAACGACAACTTCTCATCGTCGATATCTGCAGCAATCACAGTTGCTCCTCGCAGGGCAGCACGCACGATGGCACCAAGCCCCACCATTCCACAACCAATCACCATCACGACATCGATATCTGTCACTTGTCCGCGATTCACAGCATGGAAACCGACAGACATCGGTTCGATTAACGCACAGGTCTTCGTAGATAATTCACCTGCAGGTATAATCTTCTGCCAAGGAAGTGCAATATATTCACGCATGGCTCCATTGCGTTGAACCCCCAACGTCTCATTATGCTGGCAGGCATTCACGCGCCCGTTACGGCAACTGGCACAATTTCCACAGTTCGTATAGGGATTACACGTAACCACCATTCCTGGCTTCAGGTTCTCAGGAACTCCTGCACCCACAGCTTCAATCACCGCACCGATCTCATGACCGGGAATTACAGGATTCAGCGCCATTGAGTTTCTACCCATAAACGTGTTAATATCCGATCCACAGAAACCTACATATTGTATCTTCAACAATAGCTCACCTGCCTGTGGTGCAGCAGGACGTTCAAGTTCAATCACATTATATTCCTGATTGTGGGAAATCTGTATCGCTTTCATTCTGACATATTTTTTATATAAGGTAGCTCAGGAAGATTCTTAAAGCCATAGAACTGTATGGCATTCTCTCCCAAAAACATCGCCTTATCTTGTTCTGTTAATTCATTTGTTTTCACGATAAAGTCATACGACATCTTGTATGTGATGGCTGTGATGGTGCGAGGATAATCACTTCCCCACATCAGTCGCTCCATGCCCACCCAGTCAGCAGCTTCCTTGATGCTGCGAACAGCTGAGGGATAGGGATAGAATTCTGAATTGAAGAGCCATGTGATACCACCTGATTCTATCATCACGTTCTTTCCACATCGAGCCAACATCACCTGACTCTTGAAGGCTGGAGTTGTCACCATACCGAAGTGTCCGATTGCCACTTTCAGATTAGGGCATTCCTGTATCACTTCTGCCATCTCACCAATCTGTTTTTCGCTCTCTCCTAAACACATCGAGAGCACCATCCCCTTTTCTTCCATAAATCTGAAGACAGGCATGAGGTCAAGCAGTGAATCGTGCATTCTGTGACCAGGGAAAGCAATTCCTTTCAAGCCCCCATCACAAACAGCCTTTGCTTCGTTCAGATTCCAGGCCATACCCATACAAAAGAATCTCTCCGGGTATTTCAGCTGAACTTCAGTGAGATATGCATTCTGATTACCATCAATTACCTCCTGAACGACAACTGCGGCTCCCACCTGAGCATAATCCATATTCGAAAGGAACACCTCAGCTGAGTTCACCCCGTCAATTAACCAAGGAGGCAACATCTGCACCTCTTCGTCCATGAAGATACTCCTACCGTTCTTCAACGAAAGGATTCTCTTTCCGTCCACCCATGTGTCTTGTTTCTGCCACAGATGGCTATGAGCATCTATAATCATTCTAAATTGTAAATAATCAAGTGTTAGACCAAGAAACGCGTTTCTGATTACCAATAATCTTCTGAACGTCCTCAACCAATTGCCAATCCGGCTCTTCGTTTGCCCAGTCGATATTACGCTGAACGTTCACAGGATTAGCAGAGGAGAACAACGTGCTTGTCACACGAGGATTACTAACAGAAAACTGTATAGCAAGTTTCTCAATCGGATAGCCCTTATCTACACAATACTGAGCTGCCTTCGTACAAGCTTCAGCTAAAGGAACAGGAGCAGGATGCCAAGCAGGAGCACCACGTGAAGAAAGCAAGCCCATACTGAGCGGTGAAGCATTAATCACACCAACACCCTTACTTTCAAAGTAATCAAGGAAATCCACCAACTTATCGTCGTTCAAGCAATAATGGCAGAAGTTCAGGATGCTATCCACTGTTCCATCCTCACAATGGTCAACAACCCACTTCAGGTTCTCTAATTGCAAGTCTGTGATTCCCACATGACCAACTACACCCTTCTTCTTCAATTCCACAAGGGCAGGTAAAGTCTCGTCAACCACTTTCTGCAAACCTCCTGGTAATGAAGCCTGAAACTCAATATCATGAACATTGATGATATCGATAAAGTCCACATTCAGTCGCTCCATACTCTCATAAACACTTTCGGTGGCACGCTTTCCCGAATAATCCCAAGTGTTCACACCATCCTTACCATATCTTCCCACTTTCGTAGAGAGATAGTATTTATCACGTGGAATGATCTTCAACGCCTTACCCAGCACCGTCTCAGCCTTGTAATAACCATAATAAGGGCTGACATCAATGAAGTTGATTCCGCCTTCTATGGCAGTCTCCACAGCTTTGATACTCTCTGCTTCTTTGGTCTCGTGAAACACACTACCAAGCGACGAGGCGCCAAAACTAAGATTGGAGATTCTTAATCCTGTCTTTCCTAATTCTGAATATCTCATATCATGTAAACTATTAATTCAGTAAGTAAATATTCGTTTTATCATGCAAAGATACACATAATTATTTAAATAGCCACGGATAAAACTTAAAAAGTCATTTTATTACACAAAAAAAAGCAGTCTCACAGGAAATCTCCTGAAAGACTGCTGTATGAAAAAGGC
>CADBSN010000028.1 GCA_902797255.1 uncultured Bacteroidales bacterium
AATGGCCGAGGATGCCGTTTGCGACATCTTCAGCAACAGCGACGCAGAGTCATCACTTTACGAGATATTTAACCCAGAAGAATAGAACAACATGAAACGATTACTGACATTCATCATCGCAGCAACAGCCGCCATGAGCCTGTGGGCGCAGCAAGGGCTGAACGTCGACTCGGTGTTCAGAGGGCATATCGTGCCGAAAAGCACGCCCGAGTTCAAGGAGACGAACCTAAGTGGCGAAGTCGTGAGGCCTTACAAACTGAGGAAGATGCGCACCATCAGCTTCCTAGCCACAGAGAGCCAGCGCGACCATGTGGAACGACTGGTGGAAGAAGACTACCAGTTCGCCGACAAAAACCGGACTACGCTGACTGACATCGATGGCGAAGAGCGCGAAAACCGCAATGGGCACATCTATTACATCATCTTTCGCACAGCCGACCGAGACCGAAACGATGCAGGCGTAAGGAAAACCGACCACACCTATGTCTGTTACCAGTGCAAGCCGAGAGGAGGACGCTACGACATCACACTCGTCTACCTCGAAGGGCCAGCAACCTTCTCCGACCTTATGAAGAATTTCAAACGTAAAAACAACAAAACCAGATAATTATGAAAACCAAACTCATTCTTTTCACCTTGATGATGATGGCCACGACCTGTGGCATCAAGGCACAAAACGATTCCATCGCTGCGAGCGTATCGCAAGAAGTGTATAACGAAGACCACCCAGGCGGCTGGGACTTCAGTATTCCGTTCCTCAGTTCGAGACGCGAAGCAAAAAGCGTCGATGTCCAATCCATCGAAACCCGCACCAACCGTGCACCCTATCCACATTGTACATCGTTCCAGTTCGGATTCATCTCCGGCATCGACGAAGCGCCAGGCGTAAACATCGACATGGGTCAGTCGTTCGAACTCGAACTGCGCAACCTCGTAGCTTTCACCTCACGACTCGGCAAGTGGACATTCTTCAACCTCGGCTTCGGAGTCGATTGGCGCAACTACCGCATGACCGGTCATAATCAGTTCCTCCTGAACGATGATGGGCGCATCACAGTTGAGCCCTACCCTGCGGGGGCAAATCCCGATTTCAGCCGCATCCACACATTCAGTCTCGTCGTGCCGCTGCAAATCCACTTTGCGCTTGGAGGCGCCTGGTATTTCTCCTGCGGACCAGAGCTGTCTTTCAATACCTATGCATCGCTTAAGACACGCTACACACTCGATGGTGAGAAGCAGAAAATCGAAGCCAACCGCTTGCATCGCAATAAGGTGACCTATGGATTGATGTGCGACCTCACCTACAACCGCTTCGGTGTGTATTTCAAGTACTCCCCCTGCAACGTACTACAATCAGAGTTCGGTCCGAAGTTCAAAAGCATAACTGCCGGATTAAAGCTGTCATTCTAAAGAGTTTTTAAAGAGAGTAACGAGAGTGGCTATAGTGCCAATCATAAAAAGGGTGCCGAGTGCACCCTTTTTTGGTGTCTATTTGCAAAAAATAATAAATAGAAAATTGTCAAATCATATTTATTTACTATCTTTGCATCCTAAAAGGATGACTATGTCTTGCATACTACATATCGATACATCGACCGATGCCTGTTCTGTGGCTGTGAGCCAGGATGGAGCGAATATTTTCCATGACGAACGTTTGGAAGGTCCTCAACATGCCCAAGTGATTGGCGGCATGGTAGAGGAGGCCCTCTCGTTTACCGACAACCACGCTATTCCTTTCGATGCCGTAGCGGTCAGTTCGGGGCCAGGCAGCTATACTGGCTTGAGAATAGGAGCGAGCATCGCCAAAGGTGTGTGCTACGGGCGCAACCTGCGACTCATCTCCATCCCCACGCTCGAACTGATGTGTGTGCCTGTGTTGTTGGGACGCGAGGAGTTGCCCGAGGATGCCCTACTCTGTCCGATGATCGATGCAAGGAGGATGGAGGTCTACACAGCCCTCTACAACCGTGCACTGAAACCCATCAAGGAAACATCGGCCATGATCATTGAACCTGATGCATTTGCCGAGGAACTGGAGCAGCATCCTGTCTATTTCTTCGGAAACGGATCGGATAAATGCCAAGACACCATCACTCATCCTAATGCTCACTTCATCAGCGGCATCCAACCCTTAGCCAAATGGATGGGACCACTGGCCGAAAAGAAACATGTGAGAGAAGAGTTTGAGGACGTAGCTTATTTCGAGCCGTTTTATCTAAAAGAATTTGTTGCAAAGAAGAGCAAAGACCTTTTAAAAAGGGAAGAGTGAAGAGTGAAAACAGACCCCCTCTAACTCCCCTCTATGGGGAGAAGGGGTATAGTTTAAAGTCAGTTGAAAGAGTTCAAAGTTCAAAAGGCAAGAGCCGAGAGTCAAGAGCCAAGAGTCGAGAGTCAAGAGTCAAGAGCCAAGAGCCAAGAGCCAAGAGTCAAGAGCCAAGAGCCAAGAGTCAAGCGTCGAGGGTCAAGGGTCGAGGGTCAAGTAAAAGTTTAAAGTTGAAAAATGAAAATGTAAAAATATAAAAAGAGGAGTTAGCGGAGTTAGCGGCCTTACGACCTCGAAGTTACCGCTTGAGCTACGCTCTTCGCTCCGACGACAGACTGCTGATGTTAACTATATGTGGTATTGTCGAACGAAGTGATAACTCCGAAAAAAAGCGCTAACTTCAATCGCTTCGAGCGAAGTGATAACTTCAAATAATAAACGATGGATTATAATACACAAAGAGAGAAATTGAAACTGCCTGAGTATGGGCGTTGTATCCAAGAGATGGTGAACTACGCTGTAGCACTCGAAGACAAACAGGAGCGTCAGCGTTGTGCCTTTACCATCATTGACCTGATGGCGAACATGCAGACATTTACAGGCAATCCTGATGACTTCTACCAAAAGTTGTGGAATCATTTGGCATTCATATCCGACTATCAGCTCGACATCGACTATCCGGTAGAGATTCAGCATATAGACAAACAAGAGACCCAACGCGACCGCATTCCGTATCCTCAGAAGAAGATAGCACGCCGTCACTACGGGTCGATCATCGAACAGCTGACCAAGAAGCTGGCTGAGATGGAACCAGGTGAAGAACGCGATGAACTGACCCTGCTTGTAGCCAACCAGATGAAACGTGCGTTGGCCAACTGGAACAGTAATGCGCTGGACGATGAGAAGATACTGAGTGACCTAGCTGAATACACAGACAAGAAGATATCGCTCATGCCATCTGAAATCGACCTGATGAGCAACAAAGAAGCCCTCGCAAGTGTGAACCAATCAAACACAAACGGAGGCGGCAAAAAGAAAAAGAAGAAGTAAATGGCTACATTCGTCATAGAAGGAGGACATACACTGACAGGTGAGATTACACCCCAAGGCGCAAAGAACGAAGCTTTGGAGGTGATGTGCGCTACCCTGCTCACCAATAAACCTGTCACCATCGCCAACCTACCGAACATCCTCGATGTGAACAACCTCATCATCTTAATGGAGAAAATGGGAGTGGGCGTTCGTTGTATGGGCAAACATACTTGGACATTCCAAGCTAGCGATCTCGACATGAACTATCTGCAAAGTGATGAATTCATCAACCTTTGCGCCTCATTGCGAGGCTCGGTTCTGTTGCTCGGTCCATTGCTCGGCAGATTCCATCAAGCATGTGTTGCCAAACCCGGAGGAGATAAGATAGGGCGCCGCCGACTCGACACCCATTTCCTCGGTATCAGCGAACTCGGAGCAGAATTCACCTACAACGAAAAACGTGGCATCTATGAGATTTCTGCCGAACAACTAAAAGGCAAATACATGCTGCTGGACGAAGCTTCTGTGACAGGTACGGCTAACATCATCATGGCAGCCGTATTGGCAGAAGGGACAACACAGATCTACAATGCAGCATGTGAACCCTACATCCAGCAGTTGTGCAAGATGCTCAACAGAATGGGTGCCAAGATCAGCGGTATTGCATCGAATCTGCTTACCATCGAAGGTGTGAAGGAGTTACATGGCACGGAACATACCGTATTGCCCGACATGATTGAGGTGGGTTCGTTCATCGGTATGGCTGCTATGACCGAAGGTGATATCACCATCAAGAATGTGTCGTACGAGAACCTCGGCATCATACCCGATGTATTCACACGACTGGGCATCACCATCGAACGCAAGGGCGATGATATCCACATTCCCCATCATGACAGCTACGAAGTGGGATCGTTCATCGATGGAAGTATCATGTCGTTCTCTGACGCTCCTTGGCCAGGACTTACGCCTGACCTGCTCAGTGTATTGCTTGTCGTTGCAACTCAGGCAAAAGGGTCGGTACTTATTCATCAGAAGATGTTTGAAAGCCGTCTGTTCTTCGTAGATAAACTGATCGATATGGGTGCACAGATTATCCTCTGCGATCCTCACCGAGCTGTTGTCGTAGGACACGACCATCGCTTCAAGCTGAAAGGTTCACGCATGTCGTCACCCGATATCCGTGCCGGAATCGCAATGCTTATCGCAGCCATGAGTGCAGAGGGAACCAGCCGCATCAGCAACATCGAACAGATTGACCGAGGTTACGAGAATATCGAAGGACGCTTGAATGCCCTAGGGGCAAAAATCAGCAGAGAGGACTAAAAGGCGAATATCTCCAGACAAGCGAAATGATAAGGAAAGAAGATACATATCCGATTGGACGCATCACCAAAGCCCATGGGCTCAAAGGAGAGGTTGTTTTCAATTTTGAGGACGACATCTTCGACCGCGTGGAATGCCCCTACCTCATCTGTGAGGTTGACGGCATTCTGGTACCTTTCTTTATCGAGGAATACCGATTCAAGACCGACTCATCAGCACTGATGAAATTCGAAGATATTGATTCGGTGGAACAAGCACAAAGGCTTCTGGGAAGTGAGGTGTATTTCGAAAACAAATATATCGAAGAAGGTGATGCCGAAGAAGTCTCACTCAACTACTTCATCGGATTCACCCTCACCGATACTGATGGACACACAATCGGTAAAATTATAGGCATCGATGACCAAACAGAAAACTGGCTCTTCGAGGTAGAGACCAACGCATCAAATGTGCTGATACCTGCCCACGAAGACTTCATTACAGATATCAATCACAAAAACAAAACTATAAAGATGAACCTACCTGAAGGTTTATTAGACTTATGAACGAGAAGAAACGAATAGCAATATTAGGCTCCACAGGCTCTATTGGCACTCAAGCTCTGGAGGTGATAGAAGAACAAAGTCACCTCTATGAAGCCTATGTGCTGACCGCCAACAACAGCGCAGACTTGCTGATTGAACAAGCACGCAAGCACAACCCAGCCGCTGTGGTGATTGCCAACGAGATATACTATCAGAAAGTAAAGGACGCACTGAACGATCTGCCTATCAAAGTATATACAGGTGCAGATGCTCTTTGCCAGGTTGTAGAAGATGACAACGTGGATATTGTCCTTGCATCGATGGTGGGATTCGCCGGTCTCCGCCCTACCATCAGCGCCATCAAAGCAGGCAAGATGATTGCTTTAGCCAACAAAGAGACGCTGGTCGTAGCAGGCGAACTCATCACTCGTCTGATTACAGAAAATAAAGTACCTTTACTACCTGTTGATAGCGAACACTCTGCCATTTTCCAATGTCTGGAACCAGGCAACCGTATCGAGAATATATTGCTGACTTGCAGCGGAGGTCCATTCAGAAAGATGTCAACTGAGGAGTTGGTACATGTTACGAAAGCACACGCATTGGCACATCCTACTTGGAATATGGGCGCTAAGATCACCATCGACTCAGCCACCTTGATGAATAAAGGTTTTGAGGTGATTGAAGCAAAATGGCTGTTTGGCGTACAACCTGAACAAATACAGGTGGTGATTCATCCCCAATCGGTCATCCACTCGATGGTACAATTCGAGGATGGTGCTGTCAAAGCACAATTGGGAGTACCTGACATGCGTCTGCCCATTCAGTATGCGTTCAGCTATCCGAAACGATTGAAGGCCTCGTTCGACCGTGTTGACTTCTTCAAGATGAAAGACCTGACATTCGAACAGCCAGATGTGAAACGCTTCCACTGTCTGGCACTCGCCTACGAAGCATTAGCTCAAGGCGGCAATATGCCTTGTATCGTAAATGCTGCCAACGAGATTGCCAACCGCGCTTTCATCGAAGACAAGATTTCGTTCAACCGAATCAGTGAGATTATTGAGCAGTCAATGAACCATATTAGTTTCTCAAACGACTCTTCACTCGAAACTTATTTATTAACAGATAAAGAAACACGCGAATACGCACAAACGCTATTATAAACACCCATGGACATCGTATTAATCAAAATTGCACAAGTCGTAGCAGCATTCAGTTTGCTCATCATATTGCATGAAGGAGGACACTTCCTGTTTGCGAAACTATTCAAAATCAGAGTCGAGAAATTCTATCTGTTCTTCGACTTCCCCATCATGACCCCACGTCCTCAGTTCGCCTTCCTGACCTATCGTCAAGGAAAGATATCATTGTTGAAATACACTAAATTCACATCGGTCAAATCTGAAGACTCGTCTGTTCAACCCGACTACAAAGCAAGCGCTTACTCGGTTGTGAGCATCAACAAAGGGAAGGTGGAATTCTGCAAATGGGAACATGGACTGGAAAAGATTGCCGAAGAAGAAAGTCAACAACCAACATATGCTACAGAATATGGTATTGGATGGCTGCCACTTGGCGGTTATGTCAATATCACAGGAATGATTGACGAATCAAAGCAACAATTGAGTGCCGATCCAAAACCTTGGGAGTTCCGCACCAAACCAGCCTGGCAACGTCTGCTGGTGATGCTTGGAGGTATCATCGTCAACTTCATCACAGCCTTCGTCATCTATATGGCCGTGCTCTTCACATGGGGTGAGAGCTATGTAAAACCAACCGATATCACCAACGGAATGAAGTTCAGTAGTGCCGCAAAAGCAGATGGGTTCAAGGATGGTGATATGATTATCAAGACAGACGGAAAAGACGTCAAGACCTGGAGCATCAATGTGCTTCGCGACATCTCCAACTCAAAAGAAGTAACCGTGCTTCGTGAAGGTCAGGAGGTAGCCATCAAGATGCCAGAAGAGATGAACATGCTCGAAATGGCACAAAGCAATCCACCATACATGGATATTCTCGTTCCGTTTAATATCGACAGCATCATCCCTGGATCGCCTGCAGAAACAGCAGGACTGAAAGTCGGAGATGTCATCACAGAGTTGAATAGTGAAAAGCTGAACGACTTCAATGACTTGGTATATCAGTTGGCTGCGATGAAAGGCTCACTCACAGAAAACTCAACTGCAGCTGACAGCCTGAAGATGCGTAGTGTGACCTTAGTGGTCAATAACCAAGACACATTGAGAGCAGTACTGACCCAAGAGTTCACGTTAGGTTTTTCGAACCCTGCGCCAAAATACAACATCACAACCCAAGAGTATGGATTGCTGGAATGTATTCCTGCGGGCATTTCATCAGGATGGGAGAAACTCTGCAACTATGTGAACGACCTAAAATACCTCTTCTCCGCTCAAGGAGCCAAGAGCGTTTCCGGCGTAATCGGCATTACCAACATCTTCCCCGAAACATGGGATTGGCAGAAATTCTGGCTGCTGACCGCCTTGCTATCAATCGCCTTGGGCGTAATGAACGTCCTACCGATTCCTGCGCTCGATGGTGGACATGCAATCTTTGCCATCTATGAAATCGTGACACGCAGAAAACCAAGCGACAAAGTATTAGAAAAGGCACAATATGTAGGTTTTGCCATACTGATTGGTCTGCTGATTCTGGCCACATGGAATGATATTTCGAGATTACTAGGATTATAAACCTTTCGAGTAGACATGAAGATACTTGCAGTTGGCATGAATTATGCCGAACACAATAAAGAGCTGAATCACACGTTATTATTACAAAATCCTGTGATTTTCTCAAAGCCCGATTCTGCTTTACTGAGTAGAGGAAGACCCTTCTTCATACCCAGTTTTGCGGAACGGTTTGACCATGAGATAGAGATTGTCGTGAAGATCTGCCATGTGGGAAAGAATATCTCAGAACGGTTTGCACATCGTTATTATGACGAAGTGACGGTCGGAATTGACTTCACTGCCAGAGACCTGCAAGACCAACTCACATCGAAAGGGCTACCCTGGGAATTATGTAAAGGATTCGACAACTCTGCCGCTATCGGAGAGTTTGTCAAAAAAGAGACTCTCCCTGCCATTCAAGAATTGAATTTCCACCTTGACATCGACGGGAAAACCGTTCAGAAAGGCTTTTCGGGCAATATGATTCACTCGGTCGACAAGATTGTCTCGTTTGTGAGCCAGTACTTCACGCTGAAAACAGGCGACCTCATCTTCACGGGGACTCCATCAGGCATCGGTCCCGTTCATGAAGGGCAACATCTAGAAGGGTATTTGGAAGGAAACAAACTATTAGATTTCAACGTAAAATAACAACTATGATAAAACGAATAGTAACAATCGCCATTGTGTTTGCCTTAGCAATGCAGGCATTTCCACAAAGCAGTAAAACGAGCAGATATGCAGAGCATTCTGTCCTTGCATCAGGAAAATGGGTGAAGATTCGTGTCAAAGACGAAGGAGTATATGCCCTCACTAAGGGCAAACTGCAACAGATGGGATTCAGCAATCCTGAAAAAGTATGCCTATATGGATATAACCTCCCTATCCTTCCTGAGACGTATATCGAAAACATGAACGATGACCTGACAGAAATTCCTGTGTGGCGTCGTAATGACGGTTCGTTGTTATTTTATACGCCAGGAACGATTAAGTGGCAACGCAAACAGGGTTCAACTATTTTCACACGCCTCAACAACCCGTATTCCTCATACCTCTATTTCTTTGTAACAGAGAAGACAGAAGGTCAACCTGCGGAGATGGAGAAAATCAGCGTCACTTTGGAGGATACACCTGAAGTGACCACATTCCCTGAGCATTCGATCGTAGAAAAGGACGAAATCAGCATTCTCGACTCTGGTCGGGCTTTCTTTTGCAGTGAGAACTTCCAGAACGGCAACAAGAAAAGCTATACCATATCAACAAAAGGCATCGCAGATTCATCTGTTCATTTGAATGTACAGTTTGTGAGTACAGGTGGCTCAAAATTAAATGTGACGGCAGATAGCACATCTTTCTCACAAGTATCCATTCGAAATCTTGCGGAATATGAATACGGCGTGATTGTTAATCGGTCGTACACATTTAATAAGGACCTGACAGAATCATCAAAAATTACGCTCACCCATACACGAGAGACAGGAATATCAGGATATTTGGATTACATTATTGCCTGCTACACTCGTAAGCTAGATCTCACAGGCAGCAATTATTTGGCATTCCGCTCATCAGACTTAGAATCGTCTAAGAAGTATGCCATCAGCGGTGCAAACGAGAACACACGAGTATGGTGTGTAACTCCGAATGAAATCTGTGAAATTGCAGGCACGCTTGAAAACGGCAAATATATCGCAAATACGGATCAAGATTCTCAAAAGAAAGAATATGTAGCCGTAAATACCAATGCAACTTTCCCTGAACCCGAAATCATAGGAAGCATCGAAAACCAAGACCTGCATGCACTCAGCAATATTGATCTGGTGATTATCGTACCTGCTAGCAATAAATTGACCGCACAGGCACAACGTCTGGCAGATGCACATACTCAGTATGACAGTATTAGATGCATAGTCGTAAGAGCAGATGAGGTATATAATGAATTCTCGTCAGGAACACCTGATGCTACTGCTTACAGACGTTTCATGAAGATGCTGTACGATAAGGCAGAGAAATCTTCTGACCGTCCAAAGAACCTCTGTTTGTTTGGTGATGGTGTGTGGGATAACAGAATGATTACACCAACCATGAGCAAGAATAATCCTGATGATTATCTTCTTTGCTATGAGTCAGAAAACTCGTTACATCATACAGACAGCTATGTATTGGAAGAGTATTATACTTTACTGGCTGATGCCAAGGGAATAAAGCCACTCAAAGACAAGCCAGATTGCGGAGTGGGCCGTATTACAGTGACGACTGCGACACAAGCTCGCAATGTGGTTGATAAATTGATTAGCTATATCAGCAATTCACATGCTGGTACTTGGAAGAACACCATCTGTTTCATGGCTGATGACGGAAACGCCAATACCCACATGAAAGATGCTGACGGTGTAGCAAAACAGATAGAAGCGTTGTATCCTGATTACCGTTTCAGAAAAATCTATTGGGATTCATACAATAGAGAAGAAAGCGGAGCAGGACACTCCTATCCAGGAGCATACAAAGACATCTTGAACCAGATGGAAGAAGGTGCGCTCATCATGAACTACACAGGCCACGGATCTGCCAGAATGCTTTCACATGAGCAAGTGCTGAAACGTTCAGACTTCGAAGAATGGAGTAATCCACATTTGCCCCTTTGGTTTATTGCTGCTTGCGACATCACACCATTTGACATGAGTGTAGAGAACATAGCATCGACTGCCTTACTGAATCCTAAAGGCGCTGCTGTTGGCATGGTGACCACTACTAGAACCGTTTATGCTGCACAAAACAGCAAAATGAACATCGCTTTTATGAAACATGTATTGGCTCAGAAAGAGAAGGGAAGGCAATACACATTAGGTGAGGCACTTGCACAATCGAAATGTGATTTGATTGGATCTGGAGCAATGTCACATCGTGATTCGCTCAATAAAGTTCATTATGTGTTGATTGGTGACCCAGCCATCTCATTACCCATTCCGACTTACAAGGTAAAAGTCGATAAGATCAATAATGTCAGCACCAACGAGAACACCATACAAACAATCAGTGCAGGCTCAATCGTATCGGTACAAGGACATATCGTAGACGAAGACGGAAATGAAGCGCCAAGTTTCAACGGTACCATTTCTCCTACGGTCTTTGATAACCTCGAATTGGTCGTTTGTAACAACAACCAAGGCGAAGATGTGGATCCATTCCAGTTCTATGCTCGTACCCGAACGTTGTTTGCTGGAAGCGACTCCATTAAGAATGGACGTTTTGATTTTACATTCCCAGTTCCACTCGATATCAACTACTCAGATGAGAAGGGATTAATGTGCTTCTACGCCATCAAGTCCGACAAATCAACAGAAGCGAACGGAGCCTTCCACGACTTCGAAATTGGAGGAACAGACGAGAACATCTCTAACGACCAACAAGGACCAGTGTTGGTTGCATCCTTGAATGGTGAGAAGTTCTCTAACGCTTCAACAACAGACTCCATCATTAGCAACGTACTACAAACATCATCCGTAACGATGCATGAAACGCCCTATTTCATTGGAGTCATACAAGATAAGAATGGTATCAACGCAACAGGTAGCGGTATCGGACATGAGATTACAGTCATCGTTGACAACGATCCTAATATGACATTTGACCTGAACCGCACATTCAAATATGCAACAGGAACATGGACTACAGGTTCTGTCTATTGTACATTGCCGGAATTGTCGACTGGTAAGCACCAGCTCTTGTTCCGCGCATGGGATATCTTAAACAATCCATCAACGCTCGAAGTAGAGTTCGACGTACAAAAAGGCCTCAAGCCCAATTTACTCAGTCTACAGATTAAGGGGCCTGTTCGTAACAACGAATTAACGTTGATTATAGAAAACGACCGTCCGAACTCCACACTGAATATCGATGTACGAATCTTCGACATCAGTGGTAGAGAGGTATGGAACGGTAAGGAGACAGGAGTAAGCGATTCCAACTACTACACATACACTTGCAACCTAAACGGAGCTAACGGACACCTGCAACCAGGTGTGTATATCTGCAAAGCAAGTATCTCTACCGCAAATGGAGCTCAGGCCTCAGATTCAAAAAAGTTTATGGTCGTAGCACAATAAAAAGAGACTTTTTGAGTTATTATATATAATAAAAGGTGTAGCATAGCGATTCACCTCATGGCAAGAACAGAAAAAAACAAGTATATGATCAAAAGACTATTCATAGCATTTAGCATTTTGAATGTTGCATTTTGTGCCACAACACAAGCACAAGACTCAAAGAATCAATTCAATCCAGTATATCATGGTGTCACCTCTTTGGCGATTGCCCCAGATGCACGTGCAGGAGGTTTGGGTGATGTCGGTGCAGCAACTGACCCAGATGTCAACTCACAATACTGGAACCCAGCAAAATATCCATTCACCATCAGCCGTTCAGGGATTTCTTTAAACTATACCCCTTGGTTGAGACAGATTGTAAGCGATATTGACCTTGCGAACGTAACTGGTTACTATCGTCTCGGCAAATATGATGCACTTAGTGGTTCACTACGCTATTTCTCTTTAGGAGAGGTAACAGTATATGGCACAGAAGAAGTACTGAAGCCCTATGAAATGGCGGTTGATGTTGCTTACTCACGTATGCTGAGTGAGACATTCTCTGCAGGAGTTGGTTTGCGTTATATTTATTCTAACATGGGACAGATGGACGACTTGACTCCAGGTTCAGCTTTTGCTGCCGACCTTTCAATGTATCACAATGGCTACCTGAACTTAGGTAATCGCGAATGCCAGTTGGGATGGGGATTGAATATCAGCCACATCGGTAGCAAAATATCATACGACGAAGGCACAACAAGCGAATTTATTCCTACCAACCTACGTTTAGGTGCTTCGTTGATGATTCCTATCGATGAATATAATACATTTAGCATCAGTGCAGATGCCAACAAACTGTTGGTACCTACCCGTCCTACGATGGAACAGTATATCAAAGAGACTGGAGCAGATGAGCAGGATTATTCAGGTTATACCAGTTGGTTGATGGATGCTGGTTATTATAACATCTCCCCTATCTCTGGAATCTTCAAGTCATTCAGCGATGCACCAGGTGGCTTCAAGGAAGAGATGCAAGAGATTCAGTGGAGCGCAGGTGTAGAGTATTCTTACAACAACCAATTCTTCTTAAGAGCAGGATACCATTACGAGCACCCCAATAAGGGTAACCGTAAATACTACACCATCGGTGCAGGCTTTAAGATGAACGTATTCTCTATTGATGCTGGTTATATCATCTCTGCATCACAGAGCAACCCACTTGACCAGACCTTACGCTTCTCTCTTGCCTTCGACATGGACGGTATTGGTGACATCTTGGGAAGAAAGAAAAGATAAAAAACGCTAGGAGATGAGTTTGTTTCGAATTGGAATGGGGTATGATGTCCATCAATTGGTAGAAGGACGAGAACTTTGGATTGGTGGCATCAAACTCGAGCACACCTTAGGATTAGATGGCCATAGTGATGCAGACGTATTGATTCATGCTATCTGTGATGCTTTGCTTGGTGCAGCTAACATGCGCGATATCGGTTACCACTTCCCTCCTGTCAAGGGAAATGAATTTGAGAACATCGACTCCAAGATTATTTTAAGAAAGACAGTAGCTATTATTGCGGAAAAAGGTTACCATGTAGGAAATATCGATGCAACTATCTGCGCAGAACGGCCCAAGATGAATCCTTCTATTCCTAAAATGCAGGCAGTATTGGCAGAATGCATGGGGGTAGATATCGACTGCGTAAGCATCAAAGCTACGACAACAGAAAAATTGGGATTTACAGGAAGAGAAGAAGGTATCAGCGCCTATGCGGTCGCATTGATCCATAAAGACAGCGCAAACACCACAGCATAGAGAAATATACCAGCAGCCGTCTTTCCCAACACCATATTGAGAGCTTTCCCTGTGAAAGTTCTCATTTTTTGATAGTTGCCGATATGCATTCCGATATACGCAACGACAAGAATCGTTCCAAACCAACTGCGGTCGTCATAGTATACCTGTATCAGTTCTACAGCAACCATCAGCAAGGCAGCTACAAGCCCCAACCACAGATACATCTGCAAAGCAGCTTGCTTGCCAAGTCGCACCACAATGGTTCGCTTGCCACTCAAACGATCTTGCTCTATGTCTCGATAATTATTCACCATCAGCAGATTATCTGTAGCAAGTCCCATTCCAATACTTGCTAGGGTGAGCAGCCAAGTCCAAACTCCAGTCATTACAAAATAGGTAAAGCCTACTGCAACGATACCGAAAAACAACAAGACCAACACATCACCAAGCCCTAGATAGGAGAATTTAAGGGTATAGATGAAACAACCCACAACACATGCAACACCAACAATCAGAAGCTCCCAGCGCATCGTAACACCAAGAAGAATTAACCCGATTAAACAAGCCAATAAAGTGGTCAACCCAATGCCCCACTGCATTGCACGAGGTGTAATCCAACCTTGTGCACAAGCACGTTCTGGTCCTAATCGATCTTCACGGTCAGTCCCCTTCTTGAAATCATAATAGTCATTCACCAAATTGGCATCTATCTGCATAAAGAGAGCAAACAAAAGGCATAGCAATCCGCTCCACCATGCTTGAGTACTCAATTGTGTACAATCGGTATATGCCAACATTCCTCCTAGCAACACGGGGGCGATAGCTCCGGTCAAGGTCTTGGGTCTTGCTGCCAACACCCATGCTTTTGGTCCGTTAGTCTTCATCACCTGCTTCATCCCAATATTGAATGGTCACATTGTTATTCTCTTGTTTGAACAATGCGCCATATCCAAACTGTTTATTATCTTTATATCTACCGTAATAGTAGTTTCCGTTTGAGTAGAAATACAGCCCATATCCCTCACGTTTGTTATCGCATGTTTCTCCTACATACTTATCACCATTGGGATAGGTCAAAACCATAAACTTATTCTTCTCACGCAAATCTGTCGAAGGATTATATTTCACGTTATGCTTCATGATATAAATAGGATAGCCAGTATGAAGATCATAGGCCACATAATGGTCGTTTGTCCCCACCTTGGCAATCTCTGCTCCTTTCTTGATGCCGAAAGCCAAATCACCATTTCGATAAAGGCCATACACTTCCCCGTCCATATCCGTATAGAATGAGCCGTATCCATAGATATTCCCCTCTGGCGATAGCTGTCCGAAATATTGTCCATACAATGATTTCACCACACCCGATACATAATTGGTCACCTGATCCACGAACGCGGCCTCAAACTCTACGGGAATATCGGGATATTTTTCCAACCTCACAAACTGTGCCTGTACGTTCAAAGAAAACATTACAAAAAACACAGCTATTATCAAAGAATATTTCTTCATACAATTCTGTTTTACGCTGCAAAATTACGGATAAATAATGAATTATTTTAAGAAATATACCTAAAAAGTGGAATTCAAATGATAAAATAACTTAAATAATCCCGTTCTGTCTAAACTAATTCGTAACTTTGCACTCAATTATTTGTAGCTCTATTTGCTGCTGCTATTTAGTTAAAGGTAAAAAGATTATATCAACTTAAAAGATTCTACAATGAAGAAATCAGTGTTCCTGATTGCCATGAATTTGCTGATGTATCTTAACATATCAGCACAAAACACATTCAACGTAAGCGGAAATATCATCGAAAAGGAGACAGGTGAAGCGGTCATCTCTGCCACGATTCAGTTGCTCGCCCTTCCCGACAGTTCATTTGTCGAAGGAACGGTTACCGGAGCACAAGGAGATTTCCTTTTCAAGAGTGTCAAGAAAGGGAAATATGCCGTGAAGATTTCCTATATAGGTTTCCTCACTCGATATGTCGATGTTGACCTCAATACCCAAAAGAGCCGTAATGCTAACATCGGATATATCACATTGGCTACTGATGCTGTGCTCCTCAAAGCCACTGAGGTGACGGCTCACGCTTCCAAAGTATCCGTATCTGGCGACTCACTCGTCTACAACGCCGCTGCTTACCGTGTTCCGGAGGGCTCTACACTTGAAGCCCTCGTGAAGCAATTGCCAGGTGCCAAAGTTGACAGTGAAGGCAATATCACCATCAACGGAAAGACTGTCAGCAAAATATTGGTTGACGGCAAAGAGTTCTTCCTCAACGACAAGTCGGTAGCCATGAAGAATATCCCTACCGAAATGATTGACAAACTCAAGACCTATGACCGCAAGAGCGATCTGTCTCGTGTGACGGGTATCGATGACGGTGAAGAAGAGACCGTGCTCGATCTCACGGTCAAGAAAGGAATGAAGAACGGATGGTTTGGAAATGTCAATCTCGGTGTAGGCACAAAGGACCGCTATGCAGAACGATTCACCGTAAATCGCTTTAACGATGACTTCCAAGCGACCCTACTCGGTGGCGCCAATAATATTGCCGATCAAGGCTTTGGAGGAGGTGGTGGCCGTTGGGGCGGCTGGGGAGGAGGACTCCGAACCAGTAAGGAGATTGGTGCCAACTACGCAACCGATAAACCTAAGTTGGAAAGTGGAGGTAGCATCCGCTATCGTTACGATGGCAATGACAATGAGAACACCTCGTCCACTGAAAACTTCAATGCCGACAAAGGTAAGTTCGGTGAGAGCTTCAGCAAGAATATTTCAAGCAATAACCGTGTGTTTGGTAACTTCCGATTCGAATGGAAACCTGACACAATGACGAATATCATCTTCCGTCCTAATCTGACGTATTCTCGTAATCGTGGCATGTCGAACAGCTTTTCAGGTTCGTACGACGAAGACCCGAACCTCTACACCAACAATGCGTTAGGTTATAACGACCAGATAGCAATGATATCAAACGGAGGAACCCTCGATCCTGCAAACACCATCCTCAACAACCTGATGGGTATCGTAGTCAATACGAACACCAATCGTGGACAGACCTATAGCACAAGCACCAACTTCAATGGTAACATTCAGTTCAACCGTAAATTCAACAACAAAGGACGTAACCTGACATTGCGTGTACGTGGTGGATTCAACGAAAGCACCAACAAGCAACTCTCTGCTGCCAACATCACCTATAACTCATTAGGTACGAACCAGCAGAACAACCGCTACTACTACACCCCATCCAACAGTCACGACATCAGCGGTCAGATCACCTATAGCGAGCCTATCGCTGACCGCACATACTTGCAGTTCAGTTATGAGTATCAGTACAGCTACAGCAAGAACGATCGTCGGGCACAAATTTACGATTCACAAGCATACCAGAACCTCTCGCAGAGCCTATCAGCCAATCGCTACAACATCAATGCCGTGCTGCGATTCATGGAAGATACAGGGTATATGCTTCGCGACACAACAGCCCTCAGTCAGTATTCGGAGTATCGCAACTACAACCAAACCATCAACCTCAGTTTCCGCAAAGTACGCGATGAGTATAACTTCAGCGTGGGACTCGATTTGCTCCCTCAGCGTAGCACATTAGACTACCGCTATTTGGGCTATGAGTACCCAGAGGTCACGCGTAGTGTGTTCAATATCGCTCCGCGCGTCAACTTACGTTGGAACTTCAACAAACAGACGAATCTGAATATTCGATATAATGGACGTACGCGTCAGCCGAGCATGACCAGTCTGCTCGACATCAAGGATGACTCCAATCCACTGGTCATCACTAAGGGTAATCCAGGACTGAAGCCTTCGTTCTCACACAACATCAACGCCAACTTCAACACCTACAACTCAGACCTCCAGCGTGGCATTTATTCATGGATATGGTTCAATACGACCCGCAACAGCATCGACAACAAAGTCACTTACGATGCACAAGGTGTACGCACCACTATGCCGATGAACATCAACGGCAACTGGAACGGCGGTGGCGGATTTGGTTACAATACCGGCCTAGGGAAGGAGAAGGCATTCAATCTCGATGTCGACCTGGGAGGTAACTACTCGCACAACGTTGGATTCTACAACAATGCATCGAACACCAACGACAACACCGACATCAAGTCCATCACCAACTCGTTCGGCTTCGATACCGGTCTGGAATTCTCTTATCGTACGGAATTGGTGAACATAGCACTCAATGGCCGTCTGGACTATCAGAACTCCAAGAACAACATGAACACGATGGCCAATCAGAACACATACGACTTCTCGTATGGTGCCGTGTTCGAATGGACCACTCCGTGGGGTTCTGCTATCAACACCGATATAGGCATGAACAGCCGTCGTGGTTATGCTCAGCGTGAAATGAACACGAACGAACTGTTGTGGAATGCCCAAATTTCTCATTCGTTCCTTCAGGGCAAGGCCCTCACGGTGATGCTGGAGGTAAACGACATTCTGGGTCAGCAAACCAATATCAGCCGCAACATCAGTGCCCTGATGCGTAGCGACTCACGCTACAATGCCATCTATCAGTACGGCATGTTGCGCGTTGTCTATAAGTTCAGCATCTTTGGAGGAAAGAACGTAATGGGAACCGACGATGAACGCTCAGCCGGAGGAGGCCGAGGCGGCTGGGGCGGCGGATGGCGCTAAGCAATCCTCAAGACTATTTGCGTGAACGTTCAATAGGAGTGGTAATTGCATAGACAATTACCACTCCTATTGTATAGGCTAGGATATCCATCCATTGGAATCCCTGTCCTAGCAACAAATGACCAATGATTGTTGAACGAAAGTCAACGAGCCAATCCCAGCAAATCAGCTGAGAGAACTCTACCGCATAGGCAGTCAGTAGACTATAGCAGGCGATTGACAGCAAAGGGACCTTACACCACATCATGCGGTAGAGACAATAGACAGCTATCACCCAAAGGGCATCACCTGTTTCGTTAGGCAAGAAACTCGCACGACGTGATAGTAATCCCATCGCTATCACAATAATCAAAGCAATCAAATAGCCCCAGCGTCTCCTATTTTTTGCGCTCATCTGCAGCTATTTAGTGGAAGATACTAAAATTGACAGAGCCGTACTTACGATGCTCCACATAGTGTGGATGAAATGAGAAATCGTAAGTACGACCATGTTCAAGAATGAAAAGTCCGTCTGGATTCAACAGCGGATGATCCGCTTGGAAAATCAAATCAGGTATCTCCTGAAGGTTTTCCAAGGCATAGGGAGGATCTGCGAAAATAAGGTCATAAGTAGCAGAATGTCCTTTCAGGAATTTAAACACGTCAGCCATCACAGGATGCCAGTTCGTGTCTTTCAAATCAGCACACACCTTTTTTATATATTGGTAGTGCTTAAAGTCCTTCTCTATGGACACTACAGGGGCACATCCTCGCGACAGCAGTTCGAGCGAAATGCTACCCGTTCCACAAAACAGGTCGAGGGCGGAAGGCTGAGCAGAGAAGTCCACATATACGTTATGGAGGATATTGAACAGACCCTCCTTCGCAAAATCAGTAGTGGGACGTGCCTTGAAAGTATGAGGCACATCCCACCGTTTTCCTTTATATTTACCTGCTACTACGCGCATCTATAGTTTTTATAGTTCAACGTTTTCAAACTATAAACTATAAACTTTAAACGATAAACTTTACTCCCAGTTACCCGACATCTTGTTCTGTGGGTCTTTCAGGTCGCCGATACGCAATCCGTACCATTCGCCCTCAAAGTCGTCAGCATTGTCAAGGAACAGGTCAGCACGGTTCTTATTACGCTTCTTGAGGTCTTGTTTCAACAGACGGATTTTCTTTTCGCTCAGACCATACATATAGTCATCAAGTGAAGCACGTACTTCGCAAACCTTATCAAACTCATTTGATTTGAGGTTGAAAGCTTCATGCTTACGAAGCTGGAACACAGCTCCTTCCTTGCCTATTGGCACCAACTTCAGAGAGTCAGGACAAGTGATTCCAAGTTTCTCGGCAGCCGACTGCCATACAGTATCGCTACGGAACTTACCTGCATCGATAGCGGCACGCTTTGACTCAAAACTCTCTGCCAATTCGTCTGTCCATACATCCTCGTCAATCTTCACTACGGCCTTTCCTGACTTTACGAAATCAATCAACGAGTCGATAGTTCCGCAGAACTCACCATAATGACCTTTTCTGAATTCTTCCTCAGCGTCGCGAATCTGTAAGAGACGGGCGATGACTAATTTTTCTCTCTCAGACTTATCCTTATCAAAAGCGATGTCTGTGTAAATGCTCATGTAACATGCGCCAACGAGACCAAAAGCTGCCAAAATCAGCAAGCAAATAATAATTTTTTTCATCATAATTTTTGTTATCAATTAATTTTTTGTATATTCGTGGCACAAAAATAATGAATAAAAATGAATTACGGACAATAAAGCATCATTTTTTTGCAAATTACGATGATATTTGACTACTTTAGGGAGCTAATTTTAAATAATTTCGGTCATAATCCGACTACTCAACAGCA
>CADBSN010000029.1 GCA_902797255.1 uncultured Bacteroidales bacterium
GCTATCTTGCCGAATACACTTTCTTTGGTCTTGGCCAATCCGTTATCGAGCGTTTCCTTCTTTTTCTTACTAAACAAATCAAAGAATCCCATGATAAATAAATATAATGTGTAATGTCAAACGAAAAATACAATGTTAAATGGAAGATGAGTGCAAAGTTAATGAATTTTCATCAAACGAGCAAATAATTAAACAAAATAAGCGTCCACGAGGGACACTTATTCAACAATGATTATGAAACAATTGCGCAAACAATTAAATTAGCTGTTCGCGTATTTCTTGGCGTCTTCGTTCAGAAGCACCTTTTCTTCAAACATATATGCGCCAGTCTTTGGAGACTTACACATCTTAATTACCTTTGTATATGCGCGACCATCCTTTGATTGGAGAGTAGCGACCGCTTTCTTTGCCATAGTCTATTAATTGTTTATCTTTAACCTATAACCTTTAACTGATAACCTTACTTGATTTCCTTGTGAAGAGTCATCTTCTTGAGGATTGGGTTATACTTCTTCAGTTCCAAACGGTCTGGAGTATTCTTACGGTTCTTTGTTGTGATGTAACGTGATGTTCCTGGAAGACCGCTTTCCTTCATCTCTGTGCATTCAAGGATTACTTGCACTCTGTTACCTTTAGCTTTCTTTGCCATTGTTCTTCTGTTTTTCGATTTTTCAATTCAAGCACTGGCCGATTATGCGATTACCTGGATATCTTTCCACTCGCAATAGCCTTTTGCTACAGCCTGTCTCAGCGCTGCATCAAGACCAATTCGGTTAATAATGCGAAGACCAGCTGCACTGACCTTCAATACAATCCAACAATCTTCTTCTACATAGTAGAATTTCTTAGTAAACAAATTGACGTTGAAACGTCTCTTTGTTCTACGAAGTGAGTGAGATACGTTGTTTCCAATCACTGACTTCTTACCTGTAATTTGACAAACTTTTGACATATTTCTTTTCTTTATTTTCTGCTATATTTCTTGTGGGGATTTTTAAACAGCATGCAAAGTTACGATAATTTTTTGAACTACCAAAATATATCCCATTATTTTTAACATATTTCTTACTTTTTAGTAATTCTGCGGCTTCGAAACACCTACTCAACGGCCATTAAACTATAAACTTTAAACTATTTACCATTTAGACCCTCTCTGCCCGTTGGGCATCTCCCCCTCTATGGGGAGAACTACTTTTCACTTTTACATTATATCATTTTTTAATTATTACATTTTTTCTTGAACCCTTGAACTCTTGACCCTTGAACTCCTTGAACTGACTTTAAACTTTAAACATTACGCTTTAAACTAGCTCTCTCCCTAGAGGGAGAGCGAGGAGAGGGTCTGTGGGGAGTTAGAGGGGGTCTGTTTTCCTTTTTTTTGAAAAATATTTGTGTATCTCAAGAAATTTGTGTTAATTTGCAGCGTGATTAAGAAATTGTACGGTTATGAAGAAAACGATTCTCTTTGGACTTCTCTTGGGCATCGTCACCCTGACGGCCAATGCTCAAGAACTGAGGAACGGAAATAACTCTTGCATCGGAAAGATTGAGAGTGACGGAACAGTCCGCAACGGTAACAATTCCACCATCGGTAAGATCGAGAGTGACGGAACCATCCGCAACAGCAACAACGCCACCATCGGCAAAGTCGAGAGCGACGGGACTATCCGTAATGGCAACAACGCCGCTATCGGTAAGGTCGAGAGCGATGGTACTGTTCGCAACAGTAACAATTCCACCATCGGTAAAATCGAGAAAGACGGAACTGTTCGTAACAGTAACAATTCCACCATCGGATATGCCAAGGATGTATCTACGACAAAGGTTGCCGTCTTCTTTTTCTTCAATTTCTTTCAGTAAATAAAAGTATTAGATAGCCATGAAAAAAATCGCAACATTTTTTCTGACGCTGCTAGGATTGAACTTAGGTTCGGCATGCAGTGGACAAAACTATGAGAATCAAAACGTGAAGGAGTTCGACGAACTGATCAAGAACAGCAATGTGCTATTGTTGGACGTACGCACCCCTTCTGAGTTTGCCGAAGGACATCTTGCCGATGCCATCAATATAGATGTCAACGGTAGTGATTTCATCAAGAAAGCACTGGAGCGCATCGACAAGCACTTCACAATCGCTGTCTACTGCCGCAGCGGACGTCGCTCTGCAAATGCCGCAGGAATACTGGCAAAAGAAGGGTTCAAGGTGGTGAACCTCTCTGGTGGTATCACCGCTTGGACAGATGCTAAGATGCCTGTAACCACCACCAGCTATGAATGGGATGCATTTGCTACGAAAAGCGGAAAGACAGTCAAGATTTATTCGCTTATACATGCCAGCCTTCGTCTCATCTACGACGGCAAAGAGATTCAGATTGATCCTGTGGGCAAGATGGGCAACCGCATCACTGACTATAGTCAAATGCCGAAGGCCAATTGGGTGATGGTCACTCACGAACACGGTGACCACTTCGACCAGGAAGCAATTGCAACACTGACAGACGCCAACACCCAACTCATCACCAACCAACGATGTGCCGATATGTTGGGCAAAGGTGTTGTGATGAAGAACGGAGACAAACGCGAAGAAACCTGCTTCACACTCGAAGCCGTTCCTGCCTACAACAGCACGGAGGAGCACAAACAGTACCACCCCAAAGGACGTGACAACGGATTTATCTTCACAATGGACGGTCTGCGTATTTATGTGGCAGGCGACACAGAGGACATACCTGAGATGGCAAAAATAAAGGACATCGACATCGCATTCCTGCCTTGTAACCAACCCTATACGATGACCACCGATCAACTCATCAAGGCTGCACGCATCATCAAGCCAAAGGTACTGTTCCCTTATCATTATAGCCAAACCGACGTGAGCGGCATTCCTGCTGCACTGAAATCCGATGGAATTGAGGTAAGAATCCGAGAAACACTAAGGTAATCATCTATGGAACACAACTGCATGAAACGAATCTATCTGTTACTCATCACTCTGGGAGTGTTGGTTACGGCCAATGCTCAGGACCGTCCTCGTTTTCAAGGAATGAGGGACGTGAACAACGTGATTGACAATACCGCCGACTCACTCGAAAAAGCTAATCAGGTACGTCCTGTCAGCGGTTCGAGTCGCAAGGGAAACAATCCAGTTATCTTCCTCGTAGGCAATTCCACCATGCGCAACGGCACGCTGGGAAACGGCAATAACGGTCAGTGGGGATGGGGTTACTTCGAGCACCTCTACTGGGACGAACGACGAATTACCGTAGAGAACCACGCATTGGGCGGAATGAGCACTCGCACTTTCTATCGCGACCTTTGGCAACCTGTGTTGAAGGGAGTGCAGAAGGGCGATTACGTGTTCCTCGAACTCGGACATAACGACAACGGTCCTCTTGACTCCGGACGCGCACGTTCATGTATAAAAGGAATAAGCCACGATTCCACGCTTGTGACCATCAAAGAGACTGGTCGACAGGAAATGGTCTACACCTTTGGCGGATATATTCGCAAATATGTGGCTCAGATACGTGCCAAAGGGGCAATTCCCGTCTTGTTGACACTTACCCCACGCAACGACTATGAACCCAACGATCCAACGAAGATACAACGCAAACTCAACGACTTCACACCTTGGATCAAGGCAATGAGCGAAGAGCTCAACACCCCATTCATCGACCTTAACGACATCAGTGCCACGAAGCTTGAGAAGTATGGCAAATGGAAGACCAACTACTTCTTCTTCGGAGATAAGATACACTCTAGCGAGTTTGGTGCCAAGATGAATGCAGCATCGTGTGCAGAAGGCATCGAAGCATGCAACCACCCTGATGTAGCACGGTTGAAGACCTATCTGCGGCGGGATATGCTACATCCACAAAGAATAGACCAAGGACGGCAGAAAGGAAAACCTGTGGTATTCACCACTGGCGACTCCACGATGAAGAATACCGACAAGGACGAGAATGGCATGTGGGGATGGGGAGCTGTGGCCAACACGGTGTTCAACGAGAAGAAATGTACCGTTGTCAACGCAGGAAAAGCTGGACGAAGCACCCGCACATTCCTCTACGAAGGTCTTTGGGACAATGTCTACAACTCACTGGAACCAGGTGACTATGTACTGATTCAATTCGGACATAATGACATCGGAGGCATCGATCGCGATAAAGAACGTGGTGTGATTGCATCGGCAGCTGACACCTGTCACGTCTACCGCATGCAGTCGAACGGACAATACAAAGTCATCTACTCTTTCGGATGGTATCTGAAGAAGTTCATACAAGATGTCCGTGAAAAAGGTGCCACCCCTATCCTACTCTCGCTCACCCCTCGTAACGAATGGCCTGGCGGTAAGATTGAACGCCGAAACAACACGTACGGCAAATGGTACCGCAAGGTAGTGGCAGAGACAGGTGTGGAATTTGTGGATGTTCACAACATCACAGCCGATGCACTCGACAAGATTGGTCGTGAAGGGGCCAAGGAATACTACAACAACGACCACACCCACACTTCTAAACGAGGTGCGATGCTCAATGCACAGAGTGTAGCCAAGGGGCTGAAGGACATCAAAAGTCCTTTGGCAAAATATTTGAAATGAGAAAACGATTCGTCATATTGATTTGCCTCTTGCTGGGAGGATTCGTGGAGTTGGAAGCTCAGACACCACGAGAACTTCGTGTGCAGCGCCATCAGCAAGGATTCGAAGTCCTGAAAACAATCGATGGAGAGGATGTGTTACTTGCCTATTCCGAGACAGGTGATTTCGACCGTGCCATACACACCAATCCCGTTTTCCGTAAGATGATTGACACCTTCGGCAAAGCCTCCCATCGACCATTTATACGTCTGGCACCCTCAAATGACCTACCCGAAGAAGTCCCCCCACTTTGTACCGATATCTGGACACAAGATGAACCCAATCACAACCTCACCCCTATCATCGACAGCACACATTGCAAAGTCGGATGCGTAGCCACTGCGATGACTCAGGTGATGTATTATTACAAATACCCCGAACGAGGTATGGGTTCACACACCTATTTCGACGAGAAAGGGTGTAAGGACACACTCACAGCAGATTTCTCTGCCCACACCTATGAATGGGAATACATGCTCGATACCTACGAAGGCATCAACTACAGCGAACGCCAAGTTCAAGCGATAGCACTGCTGTCGAGCGATTGCGGCATCAGCGTTAATATGCAGTACGGAGTTGATGCCAGTGGGGCACAAAGCATTTGGCAGCCCTATGCATTTTACAATTACTTCGGCTACGATCCAGGCATGCGCATGATATATCGCGACTTCTACCGTCGTGACGAACAGCATCAACTCATCCGCACTGAGTTAGCAGCAGGACACCCTGTGACATGCAGTGCACACTCGTCAGATGGCGGACATGCTTTCGTCATAGACGGCTACGACCGTAATGGTCTCTATCACATCAACTGGGGATGGGGAGGATGGTGCGACGGCTATTACAACATCGATTACATGAATCCTAATCAGCCCGAATGGGGACACTTCCCCGACCGTATCGAGAATGGTCTGAACCTTCTGCAAGGATTTGTACTGGGCATTCAGCCCAAAGGGCCTAAGCCCAACCCAGAGACCCACGAATATGCGTTTTCGCACATCGAATTACTCAACGATTCTGCCCTTGTCGTTCACAACCTCTGTAACGTCGGATGGAACATCCACGATGGACGCGTTGCTTTGGCCATCACCAATGCTGATAACGATAACATCGTAGCTATCGCCTACGATTACAATCGTCAGTTTCTGCTCGAGGAATTCGAAGACACCACTTATACCGACACGATCGCCTTTGCCGACATCGCACCCCAGTTCGCACCACTAGCCGATGCCACCTACAGGTTGATGCCGATGTTCGAAGACAACGGAGAGTGGCATCATGCTCGCACCTCGTGTGGCACACCATATTATATATATGTCGACAAGCAAGGTCAAACCATCCGTCCACACGAAGCTCACGGAGCCATAGGCCATCTGCAACTCATCGACTTTATATGTCCAGATACCGTCACTCGTGGTAAATATGCCTCAATGAGCATCACCCTTGCCAACGACACCGACGACGAATATTGTGGACGTATCTTCCTCTGCAGGGCAGTCGACCCAAATTCAGCACTCCTGCAGCCACTCACCCAATTCGGACTTTACATCACCCCACACGCTACACAAACTATTGACCTTGACTACATCTATATCAGTAGCCGACTCAACGACACCGTCCGTCTGCACGTTCTCTATGATGTCGACCTCTTCACCGACTCCCTCATCCACTTCGACACCGTGAAGGAAGTAATGGTAGCAGATAAGCCCAGCAGCATCCAGACGCTTAGCACAGATCAAACAATACAGACAAAACAACTCTACGACCCCAGTGGCAAACCTGTAAACAAATTATTACCACACCAAATAATTATCAGTAACGATGGGAAAAAGAGAAGCATTCAAAATGTTCCTTAAGCCAGGCTTCAAGGAAGAATACAAACGTCGTCATGCAGCCCTTTGGCCGGAAATGCGCCAACTGCTACACGATGGAGGTGTATACGATTATAGCATCTACCTCGACGAAGACACCAACACCCTTTTCGCCTTCCAAAAGACACGAGGAGAAGGAGGCAGTCAAGATATGGGCAACCTCGAGATAATCCAGCGGTGGTGGGCCTATATGGCCGACATCATGGAAACCAACCCCGATAATTCACCCATCTCCATCCCATTACCCGAGATGTTCCACATGGATTGATCACAATTTTTTCAAGCAAATACAGCAGCTTTAGCCTATTGGTTAGAGCTGCTTTTGTTATAGATTGGGGAGGAACTCTCCCAAGGGTGGTAGGGAAATCCCTATCACGTTTAGGAAATCGGAATTTAATCGTTTTTATACTTTTCGGAATCAAAGAGACGAAACAAGTTGAAAA
>CADBSN010000030.1 GCA_902797255.1 uncultured Bacteroidales bacterium
AATTCTTATCTCTCAACCCTTTTACGGAAGCCAGCGAGGATCACCGGTCTTGCGCGCCACTTGCGTCGGGCCACTGATGTGGAAGTCACCGACGGCAGGATTAGCAAACTGAGGGTCTTCTTCAATACAGGTTCCTGACAAATCATATTCGTGAGAGCCGTCAGACTGAATGTCCTGGAAAGTACCGTCTGCCTTCATATAGGTGTTGTTCTTGAAGGTCACAAAGTCCTGGTGCTTCTTTCCGTGGAGGAAACGACGGGGAACACCAGAGGGAGAACAGTCGACGAAAATACAGTCGGTCATCACCCATACAGAGTAACTGCGACCGGCCATGCCATTGTAGTTGCCCCACTGGCCGCCATCCCAAGTAACGTGGTAGAAAGTGGAGTTGGTGTAACTGACGGTATTGGTGGCCACGCTCTTGTCGGCGTAGATGTCCTCACCTCTCACCATACCAGCTTGGTAGAAGTATTTGTAGTCGCCGACATTGCCGTCGAGTTCATAGAACGTGGAGTTCGTCACGTAAAGCTCGTTGACCTGTCCACCCTTATTGGTCCAGAACACACCACCGGCAAAGGCTTTTTCCGGAGCAAGCTGCACCAGACAGTTGTCAACCAACATGGTCATGGCACATACAGCCTGTTGGTTGTCCCAAAAGAAGTAGCTCCTCACATTCTTGAAGTTGGAATTGACGAAGGTGACGGGCTTTTCAATCATGGGCTTGCTCCACTTATACTTGGCAGCATCAATGTCTGTACCTAAAGGAGCAGCAGAGGGGTCCTTGCTGAAGGCAAAGATGCCGTGATTGGTGCTGGAGATAACCTGTTCAGAACAGTCGACATCGATGTATTTCAGATTGAATACTGCACAGAAGGTGATGGATGCCTCGTTCTGGAAACGGATGGTGGCGTGGTTGGCCTTATCGTTAGAACGCAGGGTAATAGGCTGGGCGTTGAAGTCGAGTACTTCGCTGAGCGTATAATCACCACCAGCCTCCAAATCGTAATTCAACAATCCTGTCGTGTCCGTGGGTAACGGATTGGCAGCAAACCATTCGTTCAGATTGGAGCCGGAAGGAATAGTCTTGTAGGTGGGAGTGAACGTCGAGAAGGCCTTGACAGTAGCTTCGCCAGCGTCTTTGTTGCCTTTCTTGTCATTACCCATCGCAAGAATAGTAATCTGGTAGTTGACGTCCTCGTCACGTTTTGCCGTCACAGAACATCCGTCCACAATACTGTCGTTGATGACAGGCTCAGCAGGATTACCCGTGTCAATCAGACTGACACGATAGCCGCCTGCACCCATGACAACAGGCCAAGTGATGGTTTGCGTTTTTCCGTCGGCACTGGGAGTAATCACGATGTCGTCAGCAGAAACGCCCGCAACCTGTGTGTTGTTCACACCGGAATTGAACGTCTCGTCGTCGAAACCATCCTTAGCGCACGATGCAAGTAAAATGCTACCGGCTCCCATGAGGGCCAGCATGCACGTCTTGCCGTACGTAAAGAAATGATACTTTTTCATAAGCAATTAGTTTTGTTTGTTATTATTAGTTCTTTGTTCTCGTTATAGGGTAATTATAGTTCTTTTATTGCTGGAATATTTTCTTCAGATAGGCTACGTTGGTGCCGAAGTTTCCGCGGACATTTCTCACATCCTTGGCATTGCGGGAGCGCTCAACAACTAACCAGCCACTCCAGTGCATGGCATCGAGGGTACGCTTTAGTTGGTACAAATTGATGCGTGTGTCTTGGTCGAGCGTCACGCTGTCTGTCAGAGAAGCATGGATCTGCGCAATGTTCCTGGCACCAAGTCTCTTGATTTCACGACAAGGGTCGAGGCCTTGGTCAACAGCATCCTGCAGGTTATAGTAAACCTTGATGCCATCGCTATTGATCTCTTTCAGCAGACGCAGACTTTCTTTGGCATTCAGGGCTGTGCGGATAGCAATCACCTTTCCTTCAGCCTGTGCCATTTCTCCAATGGCATGCAGGCGGCGTACCATTTCGTGTCGGTCGGAAGAGTCTGGTTCTTTCCACCCATGCCCACTGCCTCCTAACGGCAGGAAGGCTATTTGTGAACCGAACACAGACATGGTGTGCAAACAATCGGCAATGGGTACCATGTAGTTGGAACGTGTCAACAGGTTCTGTGCAAAGAATCCTGACATGGCGATGGATGGAACAACAATACCTAATGAGTCGGCCGTATGCCGAAATTGGTTACATTCTTCTGGTTCGTGGAAACGATTGTCGAAAGTCCACCGCTGACCTAATGGTCCCATGTCCACTTCCACCCCATCGGCACGGATGTCGTAAGCCAGTTGGAAGGCACCTAATTTCTGACGTTTGAGCATCATCCAGTCACAGACAGCCACACGATAGCGTTTCGATGTAGCCGTTTCGTGCTGTTGCGCAAACAGGCTGACAGGCCATGTAGCGAACACGGAAAGCATCAAGATAAGCAGGTGCTTTCTGAACTTTGATTTGCTCATTAAGTAGTTATCATTATAAAGCTTTACATTATTTAAGACGTTTTAGCAGGGCAAATGTAACTACTTTTATTAAAAAAACACGATTGTTCTTATTTTTGGATGCCGAAATCAGCCTGCTGGGCCTCCACTTCCTGGAGCATTTGGGACTTTTCGGTATCGGAGAGTTGAGGAACTTGTCCTTGTGTTCCACCATGAGAGTGGTTTTTGCTTGCTTCTACATTCCCATCTCTTCCGTCACAACAAAGTCCCTCGTAAGGAATACTCTCTATTTCCAGTTCAGCTGGAGTGGGGGCGTGGGCACCTGGGAACTGCACCGCAGCCTTGACCTTGATTTTGCCAGCCTTCTTGGTAGAGCGGATGAGGACGGGTGCAGAGCCCCATTCCACAGCGCGGGGGTTGGCATTGATGCTGGCGTCGCCAATAATCTCACCCTCGCCCTCGACGGAGAAGACGATGTTCTCCTTGGCCAAGCGGCGTACATGCCCGAGGTCGTCAGTAACCTCGCAGACGACAACGATGAAGTCAGAGCCATCAGCCACGAGCGGCTTGCCCATCTCGTCGGCATAGAGGCGGAGCTTGGTACTGCGGCGCGAAGGCATCTTCTCTGTTGTGCATACCACCTTGCCATCGACGATGCCCTCAGCCACCATCTTTACGTTTTGCCAGTTCTTCTTCGTATAGCTCCAGTTGCGTGCCTCGAAGAAGTTCCAGGCATCCTTGAACAGGGCGACGCCCTTCTCTACAGCCTGCGTCCAGCTATGCTCGCCACCATACATCGTTAGGCGAACGCTGTCACAGTTACTGAAGAC
>CADBSN010000031.1 GCA_902797255.1 uncultured Bacteroidales bacterium
GGCAAGACCATTGTGCCTTTCTGCACCTTCGGTAGCGGTGGTCTGAACACATCGACAGATGCGCTGAAGAAAGCCCTGCCAAAGGCTACAATCAAGGAGGGATATGGTGTGCGTACTGCTCGTGTAGCATCAGCAGCCAAGGAACTCGACCGCTTCCTGAAAGAGAATGGTTATAAGAAAGGTACCGTAGAGAAACGACCCGACTTCTCTGCACAGAAGGCTGTGACCGATACAGAGAAAGCCATCTTCAACGAAGCATGTTCAAGCTATCAATTCCCACTCGGAACCCCATCAACCGTGGGCAGCCGCAAGACTTCGGACGGAACAGAGTATAAGTTCATCGTGAAGAGCAATGGTTTCGGTGGTGGTGGAGGTGGCGAATCCATCATCTACGTCATCGTAGGCAAAGAAGCTGGTGCAAAGCCAGAATTCACTCAAGTGGTGAGATAAGGACTAAGAGCTATAATAAAAAAACGGAGTCGATCGGCTCCGTTTTTTATTGATTAGTATTTGATGTTGAGTTCTTTGACAATGGCGCTGATTTCGCCGAAGGTAGTGAGGCGAGCCGGAACCAATGGGAGTCGGAGTTCGTTTTCGAGCAATCCCATGCTGTTCATCATGGCCTTCACACCTGCTGGGTTGCCGTCGACGAAAAGCAAACTGAACAACTCGGTGAACTTGTGATGAATAGTCAGCGCATCGGAATAGTTGCCATTAAGAGCCAAACGAACCATACGTCCGAACTCGTTAGGTAGCGCATTGCCAATCACACTGATGACACCCACGGCTCCCAACGTGATAAGTGGGAAAGTGATGCCGTCGTCGCCCGAGATAACCTCAAAGTGAGCAGGTTTGTTCTTTATGATATCGTCGATTTGTGCGAAGTTACCGCTTGCCTCCTTGATGGCTACGATATTCTGGCAGTCGTTGGCCAGACGCAGGGTAGTCTCAGCAGTCATGTTCACACCAACACGACCAGGTACGTTGTACAGTACGACAGGAAGCGTCGTTGCGTTAGCAATCGTCTTAAAGTGCTGGTAGAGGCCCTCCTGCGACGGTTTGTTGTAATACGGACAAACGCTGAGGATACCATCGATACCAGTGAAATCTTCTGTCTGTAGGGTGCGAACGATTTCGGAGGTGTTGTTGCCTCCGCATCCCATCAAGATAGGAATAGTTCCTTTGACTTTTTCAATAACAATCTCTTTGATTTTCTGTTTCTCCTCGGCCGTCAGGCAAGGAGTCTCACCCGTTGTGGCCAGGATACATAGGAAATCGATGCCGTTTCCTAACTGATAATCAAGTATTCGTCGTAAAGAGTCATAGTCAACTGCACCACCCTTTGTGAAAGGAGTAACAAGTGCGATGCCTAATCCTCTGAATTTATTGTGTGCCATGATGTTGTTGTTGTGATGACGTCAAAAAAACAAACGTACCTTTGACGCCATTTTTGTTTTCAGCTGCAAAGGTACGAAAAATCTGTGACATATTATGCGAGCATCTGTAAAAATTCTTCTTCATTCACAATTTTCACTCCTAGTTTCTGTGCTTTCTCTAATTTTGCAGGTCCCATGTTGGCACCTGCAAGCACAAAGGAAGTCTTGGCAGAGATACTACCGACATTCTTCCCACCGTTCTTCTCGATAATTGCCTTATACTCATCACGAGAATGGTGTTGGAACACACCGCTAATGATGATACTCAGTCCTGCTAGTTTGTCCGTGTGGTCAGCCAATTCTTCTTCCGAGAGTTGCATCTGTACGCCAGCTGCTGCCAGACGGTCGATAATTGTTTGATTTTTTTCGTCGGCAAAATAGCGGATGACACTCTCGGCAATGACCTGCCCCACTCCATCGACTTCGAGCAACTGTTCCAACGTTGCATGACGCAACGCATCCATCGACTTGAACTTACGCGCCAGCAACTTGGCGGTTGTCTCACCCACGAAACGGATACCGATAGCAAACACCACACGTTCGAAAGGTACATTGACCGAATTCTTAATGGCCTCGACGGCTTTCGTAGCCGATACCACACGATTCTTATTATAACCAGCTACCTGAGCAACTGTAAGCGTATAGAGGTCGGCTACATCGTGAATCAGTCCTCGATGATAAAAATCGTCAACAGTCTCTGGCCCCAGTGAGTCGATGTTCATCGCCTTGCGACTGATATAGTGTTCGATACGTCCCTTAATTTGAGGCGGACACCCTGTCTCGTTCGGACAATAATGTGCAGCCTCACCTTCGTACCTAACAAGCGGTGCACCACATTCGGGACAATGGGTAATGAATTCCACTTTCTGCAAGCCCGACTCACGTTTATCCTTATTTACCCCCACGACTTTCGGGATAATTTCGCCACCCTTCTCCACATACACCATATCGCCAATGTAGAGGTCGAGTTCGTTGATGACGTCTGCATTATGCAGCGAAGCACGTTTCACGGTCGTACCCGCCAACTGAACAGGATTCATATTGGCAACTGGCGTGATGGCTCCAGTACGTCCCACCTGATAAGTCACCTCGTTCAGACGGGTACATTCACGCTCAGCCTTAAATTTATAAGCAATGGCCCATCGAGGTGACTTGGCAGTATAACCCAGATGGCGTTGCTGACGGAGCGAGTTGACTTTCAGCACAATGCCGTCGGTCGCAACTGGCAGGTTCTTGCGTTCGGTATCCCAATAGTTGATGAAGTCCATAATCTCGTCAATGGACTTACATTTCTTCATCCCCTCCGAAATCTTGAACCCCCATTGTTTGGCCTGCATCAGCCCCTCAAAATGGTACTCATTGACAAAAGACGACTCGGAAGACATCCCAAACAAGTCGGCCATACCGCTGGAAGTGGTTGGCATTGTCGTTCCTTCTGGAACAATCAGATAGTAGAGGAAAGCATCAAGTTTGCGGGCAGCCACGAGTTCCGACTTCTGGGACTTCAACGTACCGCTTGCGGCATTACGGGGATTGGCGAACAGCGGTTCTTCCTTCGCCTCACGCTCTGCGTTCAATGCTTCGAACGATGTCCATGGCATCAGGATTTCGCCTCGGATTTCAAATTCATGTGGATAACCAGAACCTTCTTTAAGTTGAAGAGGAATGCTACGGATGGTTCGCACGTTGGCCGTCACATCATCGCCAACGACTCCGTCGCCTCGTGTTACGGCCTGAGTCAGTTGACCGTCCACATAGGTCAAAGAGATGCTGAGACCGTCGTATTTCATCTCGGCCACAATCTCGAAGTCCTCCCCCTCGAGACCGTTACGTACACGTTCGTAGAAATCGCGTATTTCGCCTTCGTTGTAAGTATTAGCCAACGAAAGCATAGGATACTTGTGTGGCACTTGCTTGAACGACTGGTTCAAGTCACTACCCACACGTTGGGTGGGAGAATTCGGATCAAAACATTCTGGATGCAGACGTTCCAAATCCTCCAACTTATGCATCAACTGGTCGAACTCATAGTCACTTATCGTTGGCTGGTTCAACACATAATAATTATAGTTATGCTGATGCAACTCCTTCCGGAGCTGTTCTATCTGACCTCTAACATCTGCCATCTTATAACCCTTTGCCTTTAGAACTTAGTCCTCAGCCTTTTGCCCTTTTATTCTAATTCTCTCTGACGACAAAAATATCCAGCAAAGGTTTCGTCGACATACTCTACTTGATTATTGAAGATGCCAAACACACTACTTCCACTACCAGACATCGCTGCATACAACGCACCCATGTCGTACAGCTTATCTTTGATGGCAGCAATCTCAGGATACTTGCAGAATACACTGTCTTCGAAGTCGTTCTTCACAGTATCCTTCCATGTCTCAATCGGTTTCGAAAGCAGTTTTGACAAAGATTCCTTTGGACGTTGAGGTGTCACATTACGATAAGCATCTGCTGTAGACACATAGATATCTGGTTTGATAAGCAGCAACACTTTTCCTGCCAACGATAGTTTGATAGGATGGAACACATTGCCGATACCTGTTGCCATCACAGGACGATTCTTGATAAAGAACGGACAATCGGCACCAAGAATCGATGCATACTTCTCCATATCAGCATCAGTCAGTCCTAATCTAAACTTATCGTTGATGGCCTTAATGGTGAAAGCCGCATCAGCAGAACCACCTCCCAATCCTGCTCCTGTTGGGATATGTTTAAACACATTAAAACTGAGATCAGGGATATCGTAGTCAGACTTTAGCAATTTATATGCCTTAATGACCAGATTTTCTTCTGGAGTTCCTCCAAGCGTGTTGCCCGTAACTTTCAGACGATAACCACACATAGGTATATCATCCTCAATCACGTTCATCTCGATGGCATCCTGCAGGTTGATTGGATAGAACACAGTTTCCAAGTCATGATAGCCGTCCGGACGTTTTGCTACCACATTCAAACCGATATTGATTTTTGCATTTGGATAGTATATCATAACCTTGTCTTTATTTAATTACTAGCTTATACTGCCGTAGTTTACCCTACAAATTCGTCATTATACCACTCTCCCTCGTACACTTCACCATCAACAGTGGTCAATTTGCCATGCCCATTGCGCATATCGTGCTTCCAGTTTCCTTCGTATTTATTACCGTTTTCCCAAGTATAGGTTCCATACCCTTCAGCCTTTCCGCGATGGAAATTTCCTGTGTAACGACTGCCACTATCATAGATATAGGTTCCATGTCCTTCGCTCTTGCCATTTTCCCAAGAGCCAATATACTTGTCACCATTAGGATACTCCATCGTACCCACACCATGAGGCAATCCTTTTTTAAAGGTACCGGTATACTTCTCTGTGAACTCGTTGATTGCCACTCCTTCGCCTTCAAGCCATCCGTCCTTAAACATCCCCTCCTTCATCGAACCATCCTTGGCCAAATATTTACCTTTTCCATTGGGATGGCCATTACGATATTCTCCCTCATAGTATGACCCGTCAGCCCATGTGTAGGTACCCTTGCCACAAGGAATACTGTCGACAAACTCTCCCTCGAAAGTATTACCATTAGCCCATGTATATTTCCCTTGGCCATTAGGTTTGTCGTTCTTCCACTCACCTTCGTACGAACAACCGTTTGTCCACGTCATTTTACCTGTGCCACAACGTTCTCCGTTTTTCCAATCACCATCGTACACACTGCTATCTGCAAATGCATATTGCGCATTCCCTTCAATAGGTTTTTCTATTCGCTGCTCACCACATGATACCAACATCACGATGGCTGGAAGCAGCAGATACATCATCCTTTTCATTTTCTTTTCATGATTTTGCATGCAAAATTAGTAATTTATGATGAATTAAGAATGATGAATTACTGATTATTTCATCTTTGATGTCAGATTTCTTCATTTCTGTTCCTTTTTCTGTGGGTTCCAAGCTATTCAACTGTACTCTCAGAAAAATAGAACTCACGCAAAGGTTTGCTGATAGGACTTCCCTTTAATCTCACATTTTCCGACAACTTTATATCTGCTGAGGAAGCTCCAACTTTCACGGTATAGATACCAGGACTGACATTCCATTGACGCTGTCCATTATGGCTGTAATAACCAAACTGCTCGACGTAGAGTTTTACATGGACGGTCTTACTTTCGCCGGGCTGTAATGGTACACGTGCAAAGCCTTGCAACTGGATGTGGCGAATTGGCTGATTGTCCTTTGTAGAAGATAAATAAATCTGCACCACTTCATCTGCTGCCATCTGACCAGTATTCTTCACCTCGAACGAAAGATTGATACTCTCATCCGATGTTGAAGCAACCTTGTCAATCTGTAGATTACTGTAATCGAACGTTGTGTAACTCAATCCATAACCAAAAGGCCACTGGATATTGGGTGTGACAAAGATGGGGCCTGCAGCCTTAAGTGAAGGATGAACCGCCAAAGGAGATGGATTGTTATAACATAACGGCTCACGGAGCTCAATTTTTGGATAGCTGACAGAAAGCTTTGCAGACGGAGACAACTTACCAAAAAGGATATCTGCCACAGCATTTCCTCCTTCCTCACCAGGATACCATGCCTGAATGACGGCAGCGCAACGCTCAGCAAGACCAGAGATCACTTGTGCCCTCCCACCGAACATCACCAGAACAACTGGTTTGCCGGTTGCAATCAGTTCTTCAACAAATTGCTCCTGACGTCCAGGCAGGCGGAGACCCTGACGGTCGCGGTTTTCACCACAGAGCATCACGTTCTCACCCACTGCAGCTACAATAACGTCACACTGCTTAGCCATCGTGAACGCTTCTTGTTTTTCGGCGGTCTCGCCAGAATCAACCTTACGATGCAAGATTTCATACTCCCATGCCCTTATGTCGCCGCCTTTCTTGAAATCGGTCTCTATGGTGTCGGTCCAATCGCAACCACGAGAATATAAAATGTTTACCCCCTTTGGCTTACGCGATGTCATCCCCTCCAACAGTTTCACGATATGTGGATTGTCACAGTCAGCGACATCTTCAACCTTCTTCCAAAAATAAGACATAGCAGGATAGGAATAGTCACCACACATAGCCCAAATAGAATTCGCATTTGGGCCAGTGAGGAGAATGTTGAGTGCTGAGTTTTGAGAGCTAGCTGGAGACAATGGTAAGATACCGTTGTTTTCGAGGAGGACGATGGACTGAGTAGCTATATCATAAGCGGTTTGTCGCTCCTCTGGAGTATCAAGAACTATCTGCTCTGTCGTATATAGGTATGGATTCTTATCAAAAAGTCCAGCACGGAATTTGAACCTAAGCACATTCTTCACGGCACGCTCCAACACCTCAGGTTTCACCAAACCTTGATTGATTGCTTCCTGTAAATACAGATAATTAGCGCCATAAGGAAAATCCACATCATTACCGCCGTTGATGGCAGCAGAAGCTTTTTGTACAGTAGTTTCAAAATCGAGTAATTGATCAATGGCGGTATAATCGCTTACCACCATACCATCGAAACCCAGATAATCGCGGAGGATATCTTGAAGAATCTCACTGTTGGCGACACAATTCGTTCCATGCACTGCATGATAGCCAGGCATCAGCACTTTGCTGTCAGCCAGACGAATCATTGCCTCATGAGGGAAGAGGATGTCTTCCATCAGTTCTTTCTCATCGGCATCACCTCCTCCGCCATAACCGAGATAGTGCTTTGAGCAAGCACCCACACCCTTTTTCAAGTCTCCCTGCTGTAAACCTTTCACAAAGGCTACGCCCATCACCGCAGACAGATAGCCGTCTTCGCCATAGGACTCTTCAAGGCGATTGAAGGATGGCACACGACATACATCAACCATCGGAGAGAGCGCCAATACACCACCCATCTTACGGAGAGCTGTGCTTGTCTGATATGTCTTCAACTCAGCCAACTGAGGATTGAATGAACAAGCCTGTCCGATTTGCTGAGGATAGATGGTTGCACCCAACGTATTAACCCCCGACAATACCTCTTCATGAAGAAGTGCAGGAATGCCATTGGGCGTGTTGTGAATGAGCCATTCCTGTATAGCAACTGTACGATTGCGAAGTTCATTGGGATCACGCGGTTGCTGCATACAGAACTGAGAGAAATGTCCGATGCCATAAGGGATTAATTGACGACACTTCGCAGTATCGAGATGACCATCGGCTTTGAAGAGCTCATCCATATACATGCTACGCAACTGTGCGATGCGCTCTTCCTGCGACATCTTATCGTAGAGGTCGTTTACTTGCTGCTCGATTTCAGGAACCGTGTTACAACCTGTCAGCAACGTAGCAAGCACTAACAATGCTAACAGGTTGAAACGGGTCAATGTTCGTTTACAAACACTGTTCATAAAAAACAAAAGGAATTATTCAACAAACACCTTCTTGGAACTGCCATTGTTGTAGCGGATGATATAAATACCCTTACCACCATCAAGTACGTTCTGAGGAACTTGTACACCATTGGCGTTATAAACAGATTTGATGGTCAACGGTGCAGAATCGCGTTCTTGTAATTCAACTTCGCCTATACCTGTCGTGGGATCAACGAGCATAATATCACGGAACTCCTTGACATCATCAGCAGTGATACCAATCTTATTAATCCAAAAGCTCTCGAACTTATCACGAAGGGTTGCCCCACTCTCTTTTTGTATGACAGCAATACGCTCCTGAATAGCACTCTTGTTTCGATTGCCTGCCGGTGCTGCGAAAGATGTAAACTCATAATCATGATAAAGAGAATTGAGATCGAAACCAAGCAGTCCTTCGAGCAGTACTGCCAACAAACCAGTACGGTCTGCTCCAAAGACACAATGGAAGTGGACACCTCTTCCTTGACGGATATGCTTCATCAAGAACTGGAATTCCTCATTGAAACGTTGGAGTGTGGCAGCTTCACTAAGGTTCGCTGCAGTATAGTCGTTCGCTCCTGCGAAATAATACGTGTCACCTTTCACGAATCCATATCCCGACTTATTAGTCTCACGATCCTGATCGTAATCATCACGCCAACGCAGGTCAATCTCTGCTCCTATGCCCAAATCCATCAAGGTCTTGAGATCGTCAAATACAGGAGCGTGATAGCCATTCACCTCACCACCACGATAGATGAGTCCATAACGAACGGTACGACCGTCCTGAACCGTCCAGCCACCGAGGTCACGTAGGTTGTATACACTTGGCGCATAAAGCATCCGCACAGGGCCTTCGATGCTGAGTTCACCCTTCACAACACTCTGACCACCCGACTCTACAGCGAAGAAGTAAGTATTGCCTGGGATGAGGTTAGGAACATAACAAACGGTTGCAGCATTGATTACATCGATGGTTTTTGCATCCGAGAGGTCTGCATTGAGGCCATATTTCACGACAGCACCTTCTGCCTTACTTGCAGGAACAGGAATACCGATAGCATGTGGAAGGTCGCGACGCGCCGGTACGATGACATTATATGTTGCAACGACTGATGATGAGGCCTGATTATACTTCTCATTCATGAACATACGAACTTGATAGTTCTCCACATTACCCGTAATCTTAAGATTGTCGAGGTTTTGCTTTTCCACAGTAGTGAAGTATGAAGCTGCACGAGTTTGTTTCTTAAGGGTTGTCATACGCCAGTTGAAAACAGATGAATAGTAAGGATAGACTACTCCTCCATCCCAATTTAACTGATAAGTATCTGGTTTCTCTGCTTTAAGAACCGTGCGGCCCACATGGATGGTATCTGTTTGCTCAGCAAATTCGACATAACATGGAACGCCAGCACGCACATTCTCTACAGGAAATACAACGGCTTTTTTAACTTTCAAGTCATCATCGAGGGAACCGATTTCATAAACAGCCTTGAATTTACTTCCATCAATATCACAAGGCGCAGAAAATGGGATCAAGGTCTCTGCTGCAAATGGAGTGCTTGGTACTATCATCACCTCTGCAGGTGTATCATCATTAACCGTTACACTACCATTTACTACAATTGGCTTACGCTCTCCATAATAGAGACGGAAGTTATCAAGAATTACCCAGTTGTTTGTCAGGGTCGTAGGATCCAGCGTCACACCGATGGTCACATCGCCATCTGTAGCAACATCTGCTTCAATATAATTCCAATAACCACCAGGTGTAAGCGCATCACTCACCTTATCTATTAATAATGGGAAACCACGTCCATCTACCATCGCACCAACGTCTTCCACTCTTGCCGTACATGCAGAAGCAAGTGTATTACGGGCATCATCAAAGATACTCTTGATAGGCTTAGTATTTTCATTGAACAAGAGAGAGAGTTTGCCTTCTTCCTTGCCGTGTTCACGATCGTACAACGCCTGTTTCCATGCCTGTGCCTGATAGAAACCCTGAACTTTCAGGGTATACTTACCTGCGGGCATTCCTTTCAGTACCTGTGTCATTTGGACGCCGTCGGTGATGTTCTGTCCTTGCAGCACACCGATGCTATTCTGCTTAAACACCTTATTGTCCATCTTCCATCCGTCAGCATTCTTATTGAATGTCGGATTCACGATGAGATCCGTAAGATCGAACTGTCCCGTCTGGGGCTCGCCTGTCTTCAGCAACGTGCCGAATGCATCCATCAGGTTCTTCCGTGCCTCAGCAATCGCATCTTCACTTGCTTCAGCATTATTGTAGACGGCCATCGAAGCCGTGTAGACATCATCGAATGCAGCATGATCATTTACTTGAGCAGCAATCGCCTTATATGCATTAGCCTGAGCAATGAAGTCCTCTAAGGTCTCAACATCCTCTGTCTCTGTCTTTTCCTGCACCTCTGTGCTGATGTAAGTCAGACGGAAGTTGTCGAATCCTGCGTAGGTGATACCCTGACTGCCTTGTGCGGTCTCGTTGCGGATACCGACGATGAGCTTACCCTCTGCACCGACCGAAACCTCCAACTCATTGTCGTACATGCCACGTTTGAACGCATCGGCAAATGCACTTGAGTTGTCGGGCAGATAGACGCTCTTGCCACCAATCGTGTGATTACGCCATGTACCCGAACCGACTGATGTGAGCCACTGACTTGAGAGCTGTACAGGCTGAATCTCTTTATCGTTGGCATAGATGTAGCAGAAGTTCTCCAGTTCATTACCCGACTGCAGCAAGGCATCGATATCGTCGTTCACGCAGGGGCGGAAAAATGCCTGAACCTGCAACTTATAGGTACCAGGTATCAGACCCGTCAGCGTCTGGTAGATATTGAATACACCGTTGTAGCAGGTATAGACAGGGTTGCCCGTATCGGCTGCCTTCACACCCACACTACCACCTTCCGACTTCTCAACAGTCCATCCGTTCAGTCCGTCATTAAGGTTAGGATTCTGCAGTTTGTCTGTCATGTCGCAACTACCCACATACGTGAGGTGGAAGTTGTCAAAGCCTGCATACGATGTACCATTACTCGTATCTTCGTTCTTGATACCCAGTGTCAGTTTGCCGTCTTCCTTCACGATGGTATATACCTCGTTTTCATAGAGACCTGCGGTGAACGCAATGGAGAAAGCATCCGAGTTGTTCGGAACAAAGACAGCCGTACCATTGAGGCTGAATTCGCTCCATGTGCCGCTACTTGGCTTCGGTGACATATAGTCGTCGACGATAAGCTTCACGGCCTTTTCCGTTCCATTGGCATAGAGATAAGTCTTGTTGACCACCTCTTCACCTGCCTGTACAGCGCTCCAAGTCGAAGCATTGTCGGTAGGACGTGTGAAAGCCTGAGCCTGAACAAGATAGATACCTGGCTCCAGTCCCTCGATGGTCTGATAGATGTCGAATCCACCACCATAGCTAGTGATGACATAGTTACTTGCAGCACCCTTCTTCGCACCGTTTCCAAAGTCTCCTTGCCATCCATCCTTTCCGTCGTTGAACTGGGGATTTGTAATGAGACCTGTCTTGTCTTTGCTATTTGCTATATCTGCTTTAACTGCAGCATCGAGAGCGGCCTCAATTGCTGCGACCTCTGCAGTACCATCTCCTGCAATTGTCCTTGCATCATATGCTGACTTGATATCTTTCACGGTAGCAATGTATGTTGCCCTTGCCTCTGCAGAAAGGGTCGTTGCCTCAGCCTTATCGAACGCAGCTTTTATATTCGCATAAGCAGTTACACTTGCAGTAGCATCAGCTATTGCATTCACAGCTGCGGTGTAATTATCCTTTGATTTATTTGCCTTGAGTGTAGCCACCGCTGCATTCATGTTTTCCTCCACGGTTTGATTCATATCTCCTGTCGGGACGGTAGCCAACAGGGCAGTAACCATCTCATCAGTGATGTCTGAAATAGGACCGTTATAGTATAAACGGAAGTTATCAAACCCTGTATAGGTTTCACCTTTCGAACTAGTAGCCTCTGTGTTCTTAATACCTATCTTCAACTTTCCCTCTTCACCTACGACTACCTCCAATTCGTTATCATACATACCGCGTTTGAAAGCATCAGCAAATGCATCTGATGCGTTTGGAAGGTATATGGTCTGACCATTCAATGTGTGACTCGACCATGATCCGGAACCACTTGATGTGAGCCATTCGCTCGTGAGTGCAACTACATGTACCTCAATATCATTTGCATAAATCACACAATAATTCTCCTGCTCTTCACCTGTAGCAACCATCTCGATAGAACTTGCATTGCTTGTAGGGCGCGAAAACGCCTGAACCTTCAAGGTATATGAACCTGCCGGTAAGTCCTCGAGAACCTGATAAAACTCAAACACACCTTTATAACACGTGTAAACAGGATTGCCAGTACTGACTGCTTTAACACCAAGACTCTGTCCGCTAGCAGTCACCTGGGTCCATCCATTCAACCCGTCATCGAGATTTGGATTTGTAATTCTACTTGTGAAATCCGTTGCATCATCTTGCTGCATTACAACAGCAGTTGTTGCCCAGCTGGCAAGTAGTACTACCAGCATCACCAAACATGATAAATAGATTTTTTTCATAATTTGTAAGTATTAATGATATTAGTTATGTTTATACATTTTATTGGCAGCGCAAAGATACAAACAATTGTTGATTCTGCCAAACATAATCAAATCTTTTTTGCGATTCATTAAAAAATGACAAAAAAACCTGACAAAATCATACTTGCGATTTTGTCAGGTATAAAGCAAATGAATTGTTAATTATTAACATATCATCACTTTTGTTAAAAATTGTTTAAATTGAGTTAATAATGCTCGTACGCATCACGCGCACATCTTAATTTCTTTTTGGTATTTCATTCAATCAATTCACATCTTAATTTCTTCTTAGACCATCAATGAGCCCACATCTTAATTCCTTTTTGGTTTAAGCTTTTACTTTGGGAGTACTAAAAGCCTCATAAGTACCATCATCAAAGAAGATTCTCACTTCCACAATCTGACGCTTTCTTTGACCCATCGCTGCAACCATCGAATCTCTAATCACATCCTTCAAATCTGAACTATTCACCATCTTTGAACTTACCGAACTATTCTTTGCGTTTTGACTCGTTCCAATAAACGGCTTCTCATTCTGAGGAAGGGAAGAAAAAAGATCTGGTGCATCATCTAACTTTTCTACACTCTGGCCATCTCGATAATCCTCTTTATTTCTATACATTGGACCGTTTCCAAGGAAAACCCATTCTGGATTTAAATCAGGAAAGCCATTAAGAATTCCTTTTAATATTGGAAGGGTAGGTTTGCTTCGTCCACTAGTGATATGCGAAATCGTTGCAGGAGCGATTCCGGTAATCGCAGAAAATTCAACATTACTCAACCCCTTATCATGAATTAGAAACTCTATTCTATCTTTATCATCCATATCTCACTTCTTTATCAATTCTTACAATTATAATGGTTGATTTACAAAAAGTGAAATAATTCTCACTTTTGAAATCGTTTACAAAAGTAGAGAATAATTTTGAATCCACCAAATTTTTTTAAAATAAAATAATAAATTGACTATAATTTTTGTATTTTCACATAGTATATAACATAAATTGAGAGCATTGATTGCAAAAATAACAATTTATAAAAAAAAGAGCAACAGAGATTAATTTTACATTCTAAAAAATCACACACAACACACTGGAAAACAAACGCTTATACGGCATCATAGATAAGATATTTACAAAAAAATATGAATATATACAGAAATTCGTCTATTTGCTTATCTTTTTACTTTAAGAATGTTATAATAATTCCGTGGTTTTCAACAAGTTAACAACACAAACAAAAACATTACATAAAATGCGTTTTACAAATATTAATGACGTATTGGCGTATATGATTCGCCAAAATAGACAAATTGAAATATTGTTCAGAGTTGTAATCTTTATATACCACCCGTCTTGCAAATATACAAACATCAAACCGTTGAGGGGATTATAATCTTAAACTTGTATTTTACTATTTTATAAGGCTTTATAATATCTGTCGATTTTTATGGGATTTTTGCGATATTTACACAATAGCCAAGAAAAACATATACACAATCATCAAAGAGAGAGGAAAAACAATCCCACAGATATCTAAAAGAGCTTTTTCTGTGCATTATTTTTGTACAGCATTTTACTCCTAAAAAATCTAAAAGCCGTAAAATCCACATAAAAAAAGGATAACTAGACGTTGGTTAATCCATCCAATTACCCTTATATAATCGTTTATTATCCGATTTTACATTTTTTAGCCCATTTTTCCCATACAAGAATCACATGCTAATCCAATGTTTTCAAAATGGAATCAGTGAAGAATATAGAAAATCAGTTCTTGCATAATCTCACCATCCGATGCACTCCCTTTTTCAATACCCTTTAGTTTTGCGTCTGTTTCTCTTAGTTTAGCTATAATACTCATTGTCTTTCTAGCCGTATAATTTCGCATGGCACTCATCAATTCTTTTGCCTGCCAACTCGAAATACCCAAATGCTGCATCAAACCATATTCATTTTTTTCAGGAGCATAATAAGCCTGCATTATTGAAGCAAAAAGATTAAAAAGAATAGCAACTGTTGGAATTACAGGATTAGCTTTAGGATTCGAATTAAAATAGTTCAAAATTTGGTTAGCCTTATAAACATCCTTTTGAACGATGGCACTTTTCAATTCCCAATTATTGAATTCCTTACTAATGCCTATGTTTTCCTCCACCAGTTCCGCAGTAATGCAATCCTCCCCTTTCGGCATAGCGATCACCAACTTATCGAGTTCACTCGCCATACGGTTTAGATCTGCTCCAATATTATCGGCCATCATCATCCGAGCATTATTATCGATTGACAAGTGCTTCATCGTCAAATATTCTGTGATGAATCCAGGAAGCATAGAGTCTTTAAGTTTCTGACTCTCGAACAGAACACCATTTTTCTGCACAGCCGACATGATTTTCTTACGTTTATCGACAGTTCCGTTTTTGTAACAAATTACCAAAATTGTAGACATTAACGGATTTACTATATAATTTGTCAATTCATCAAGCATTAACAAATTCTGCGCCTCTTTAACAATCAAAACCAAGTATTTCGACATCATTGGATATCGTTTCGCGGTTGAAACAATATTCATGACATCCGTTTCACGTGTACAATATATTACCACCTGATCAAACCCTTGTTCTTCCTCAGTTAAGATATTCTCAGCGATATAATTGGATATTCTATCTATATAGAATGACTCTTCGCCCATCAGCAAATAGACAGGCGAATACTGACGTTGTTGTATCGCGCTAACGATATCACTATAAGAAATACCCGAAGTTACGCTCTTTGCCATAATCCTATTATTTGTGCAAAGGTAATCATTTTTCACGAAATACAAATAAGATCAAACAAAAAACTATAAGGACAACGTGAAAAACAAGATGAAGAAAAGAAAAACTCAGACAGAGTTATTGACTAATTCTATTTTTTTGTATCTTTGCAATATAATCGCAGAATTAGTATTTTATGATACCACTCAACCTTCCCCCCATAGAGGTCAGGACGAAAATAGAAAACGGCAAGCAGAAGATTTGGGACCAACTGCGTTGCCGTTATGTTGCACTGACTCCAGAAGAGTGGGTTCGCCAGCATTTCACATCATATCTCATCCGCGAAAAAGGATACAGCCCTACCCTTATGGCAAATGAAGTGAGCATCACGCTAAATGGGATGTCTCGACGTTGCGACACGGTACTGTATACCAAAAGTCTGACCCCAAGAATGATTATTGAATACAAACGTCCTGACGTAAAAATCACTCAGAGAGTATTTAGTCAGATCTGTCGTTACAATCTTGTTATGCACGTCGACTACCTCATAGTCAGCAATGGACTCGAACATTACTGTTGTCAAATGAACTACGACAATCACAGCTACATATTTCTCAACGAAATACCTATGTATTCAGAACTTATTGAAACATCATGATGTCATAGTACGCCCGTCGATTATCAGACTTTCATTAGACGGATACAACGGTCGAGTTCTTTAGTTATTGTCTCTTTGTCGAGATGCTGACCAATGAAAACGATTTTCTGCATGCGATCACCATAAGTCTCATCCCAATCTTTGCGGATACCAGGCTCAGCTTCCATGAGCCGCTGGAGTTCATCTTCCGGCATTGTCGCATACCACTGACCGGCTTTGCTAACTGACATCTGACGACCTGCCTGCTCAAAAACATAACACATTTCTGGTTCATCGTAGAAATAGCATATACCCTTTGCTCTGATGACGTTCTTTGGCCAATGTTGAGCGACGAACTCATCAAAGAGCATCAAATCAAATGGTTGACGGCGGTAATATACAAATGTCCCTATTCCATATTCCTCTGCCTCGCCTTCATCGTCATGATGATGGTGGTGATGATGCTCATGCTCATGTTCATCAAGATCTTCATCATCGTCATCATGATGGTGCTCATGATCATGCTCATCGTCTTCTTCATCGTCATCTTCATCATGATGGTCTTCAATCTCTTCAATCCAAGCTGCAGAAGACGCCACTTTATTAAAATTGAACATCTTAGTGTTAAGCAACTTATCAATCTCTACATCGCCATAGTTACAGTCAACAATTTCTGCCTTTGGCTGAAGAGCACGTACAATCTGGCGAATACGTTCAAGCTCATAAGGCTCAACCTCTGCAGCCTTATTAAGTAATACGATATTACAAAATTCTATCTGTTGAATCACTAAGTTTTCGATATCTTCATCATCTATATTCTCACGCATGAGATCGTTTCCACTACCGAACTCATCTCGCATACGTAGAGCATCCACCACAGTAACAATACAATCGAGAACAGGATAACCTTCCTTTCGATACTTCTCTTCCATATAAGGAATTGAGCAGATAGTCTGGGCAATAGGTGCTGGTTCACAAATACCACTTGCTTCTATGACAATGTAATCAAAACTGTGCATCTTAACAAGATCATGTAGTTGTTCTACCAGATCCATTTTAAGAGTGCAGCAGATACATCCATTTTGTAAAGCTACCAGATTATCATCTTTCTGCCCCACTACTCCACCTTTCTCTATCAGTGTGGCGTCAATATTCACTTCACCGATATCGTTGACAATCACAGCAAATTTAATGCCGCGACGATTCGATAAGATTCTATTAAGCAACGTAGTCTTGCCACTTCCGAGATAGCCCGTAAGCAGCAAGACTGGTACAACATTGTTATTCATCGTAATTTATTCCTCAATATCCATTTCTACTTCTTCGATTGGATCCACCGATTCAACGAACTGCTCATCGGCCTTTACTTCAGCACGTCTACGGCGTGCACGCTTCTTTGGTTCCTCTGTTGGTTTTTCGATTTTTACGCCAGCCAACTCAGGATCGATCAAGATACGTCCACAATATTCACAAACGATGATTTTCTTGTGAATACGCACATCAAGTTGACGCTGTGGAGGAATCTGAGCAAAGCATCCACCACAAGAATCACGTTGCACATAGACAATACCCAATCCGTTACGACAACTCTTACGGATTCGTTTGAATGAGCGTAGTAAGTTTGGTTCGATAGAAAGTTCAAGATTCTTTGCTTTTTCACGCAACTTCTCTTCATCTGCCTTTGTCTCAGCAACAATCTCGTCCAACTCGTTCTTCTTCACTTCGAGATCCTGCAGACGTTCATCAAGTTGATTCTGACTGGAAACCAACAACTCTTCCTTCTGCTTCTCCGAATTGATTGCCTCACGAATCTTTTTGTTGCAGAGTTCCACTTCAAGTGTTTGGAATTCAATTTCCTTGTTGAGTGTGTCATATTCACGGTTGTTACGTACGTTATCCAACTGTTCTTTATACGTAGCAATCTTACCATTGGCAATATCGATATCCCCCTTGAGCACATTCACACTCGAACGCAGTTCTGCTATTTCTTTTCTAGTACGCTCCATACGAGTATTCAGTCCTTCTACCTCATCCTCAAGGTCCTCTACTTCAAGAGGGAGTTCACCACGAAGGGTACGGATTCTATCAATTTCCGAAAGTACGGTCTGTAACTGGTAAAGGAGTTTCAGTTTATCCTCTACTGATAATTCTGCGGGTGTCAGTTTTCTTTTCATTGTTATACTATTTATAATTAACTAATTACAAAATATAGGATTCGTTCTGAGTTGAGTATCAAAGACAGGGATGCGGGTATCAAGTTTGTTTATGATTTCACGGAAGAGTTCCAATGTATATTGTTCACTCTCGAAGTGTCCGACTTCCATCATCAACAGTTCTTCTTCATGACCGAAGAAACGATGATAGCCAATTTCTCCCGTGATAAAGGCATCAGCATCGTTTTCTATAGCTTTCGATATAAGGAACGCACCTGCACCACCACACAAGGCCACTCTACGCACTTGTTGACCTGCCCATTCGTTATAACGAACGGTTTCAATTCTAAAAATGTTCTTCACCATTTGGATAAATGCTTGTGGAGTCATCGTTGTCGGCAACATACCTATCAATCCACTTCCACCCTCCATGCCCACTTTGGGTTCAAGCCATTTCAGGTCTGTCAGTTGCAGCTTCTCTGCCATCTTGTGGTTCACCCCACCTGGGGCATTATCAAGATTCGTATGAGCAGCATACAAAGTTATGCCGTGTTGAATCGCCTTGATGACCACGCGCTCTACATAATCTTTACCCGATATGGACTTCAACGGATGAAAAAGCAACGGATGATGGCTTACCACCATGTTGCATCCACGACCGACTGCCTCATCTATCACAGCCTCTGTCACGTCCAAACACAATAATACCCCTGTAGCATCTACGTCCTGAGGTAGTCCTATCTGCAGTCCAGCGTTATCAAATCCGTCTTGCAGGGCCAAAGGCGCAAAGTCTTCAAGGGCACTGATAATTTGCCTAATCTTCATATGTGCTGCAAAGATACGAAAAATTTCGCTTCGCGCAAAATGCTACGCCTCGAAAAATCAAATTTATTTGTTTTTTGCTTGGCTTAATCGCATTTTTGCCACTTAACCATTTTCTATTTACATTTTTTTCAAAAAAAGAGGAAAAACTGTGTTGTTAATATAAAATAAGGTATTAAAGCGTAAGTTTTTTTGCAATCAGCACATGTTTCTCATTCAAATGTTGTAATTTTGTCTTGTAATATAAACCAACAATTAAGAAACATTCATGAAAACAATCCTAACATCCTTAGCTCTCGGGCTGATGAGCCTGACTTTACAAGCACAAAATTCTCAAGCAAATGAAAAACCGGTCTATCTCGACGATCGTCAACCCATTGAGGTACGCGTAAAAGACGCTCTAAGCCGAATGACCCTTGAAGAAAAAGTAAAACTCTGTCATGCACAGGGCAAATTCTATTCGAACGGTGTACCCCGTCTAGGCATTCCTGGTCTATGGTCATCAGATGGCCCTCATGGTGTACGCTTCGAGATGAACTGGGCAGATTGGGGACATTCCGGTTGGGAAATCGATTCATGTACAGCATTCCCTACCCTCACCTGTCTGGCTGCCACTTGGAATGAAGAGTTGGCATACGCTTATGGTAAAGGTGTTGGCGAGGAAGCTCGATATCGTAACAAGAACGTAATGTTAGGTCCTGGAGTAAACATCTACCGAACTCCACTCAACGGTCGCAACTTTGAATATATGGGCGAAGACCCTTATTTAGCAGCTACGCTGGTTGTACCTTACATCAAAGGTGTGCAATCGAATGGTGTAGCAAGTTGTGTAAAACACTTCTGTGTGAACAACCAAGAGACTAACCGCATGAGTGTGAACGTGGAAGTCAGCGAGCGAGCTTTACGCGAAATCTATCTCCCAGCTTTCCGTGCTGCTGTTCAAGAAGCAGGTGTATGGGCCTTGATGGGTTCGTATAATAAGATTCGTGGCACACATGCTTGTCATAACCATTATACCCTGCAGGAAATACTCAAAGGCGAATGGGGATTCGACGGTGTTGTGATGTCCGACTGGGACGGCACCCACAACGCAAAAGAGGCTGCCTTCAACGGACTGGATATTGAGATGGGAACCTCAAATCGTCCTGACAAGGGCATCTTTGGCCGTAACTTCCGCTTCGACGAGAGCTACCTCGGCAACGACTTCCTCAAGGGTCTACGCGACGGAACCTATCCTATGGAACTTGTGAACGATAAAGCCACCCGTGTGCTCCGTCTCATTTTCCGCACGGCAATGAACCGTCAGGGATTTGGTAAGATGGACTATAATGGTCACTCTGAAATCGTGAAGCAGATTGGCAGTGAAGGTGTCGTTTTGCTCCAAAACAACCCTGTAGGTAAGAGCAAGAATCCTCTTCTCCCAATTGATGCCAACCAATACAACAAGATACTCATCGTGGGCGATAATGCCACTCGTGTGCTCTCACATGGTGGTCAGTCATCTGAGTTGAACCCTCAGCACGAGACCTCTGTCTTGAAAGCCTTCCAAGACCGTTATGGTGACAAGATTTTCTACGCACAAGGGTATGCCGTAGAACGTAATCCAAACGAGCAACTGCGTCAAGAGGCAGTTGAGAAAGCCAAGCAAGCCGACCTCGTCATCTATGTAGGTGGACTCAACAAGGAGTCGGGACAAGACTGCGAAGGCAGCGACCGTCGTTCTATGGGTCTCTCTTTCGGACAGAACGAACTCATCACAGCCCTTCTCAATGCCAACCCACGCATCGTGTTCGTCATGATGTCGGGAAATGCCATGGAACTGCCTGAGCTGAAGCGTATGCCAGCCATCCTCCACGCTTGGTATCTAGGAAGCGATGCAGGCGATATCGTAGCTGACATCGTATCTGGTAAGGTATGTCCAAGTGGCAAACTGCCGTTCTCATACCCTGTTAAGTTAGAAGATAATGGTGCGATGTCGTTCGGAGCAGAATCTTATCCTGGCGTCAACGGCACACAGACCTATAAGGAGGACATCCTCGTGGGCTATCGTTGGCACGACACGAAAGGCATCCCTGCCCTCTTCCCATTCGGTTACGGACTCTCTTACACTACCTTCAAATATTCCAAGCCAATCCTTAGCGGTCGTACCGTCTCTGTGGCGGTAACCAATACCGGCAAGGTAGCAGGCAAAGAAGTTGTTCAACTTTACGTGGGCGACGATCAAGCCTCTGTGCTCCGTCCCGTGAAGGAGCTCAAGCACTTCAAGAAAATCGGTCTTCAGCCAGGCGAAACCCAAACCGTCACGTTCACCATCTCCGACGACGACCTCAAGTTCTACGACGAGGCATCTAAGGGCTGGAAACTCGAGCCAGGTTCTTTCACCCTCTATATCGGTAGCTCGAGCACAGATATTCGTGGAAAAGTGAAATTCAATATTTAAACAAATAACTATTTAACCATTAAACATTAAACAATTATGAGTACAGCATTAGGTTCAGGCCTTCTCGGCATTGCGATTTTTGGCATCGTCGTAGTTTTAATCATTATTCTAGTCATCTATTTCATCAGCACCCAGCGTTCGCTCGTCAGCCTTGACGAAATGTGTAAAAACGCACTCAGCCAAATCGAGGTACAGCTCAACTCACGTTGGGATGCCCTCATGGGGTTAGCTCAGGTTGCATCGAAATATGCTAAACACGAGTCCGAAACCATTATTAAAGTCATTCAGCAGCGTCGTGGTGAGGCGGTCAACACGCCCGAGGCAGTAAACGACCAGCAAAATGCGCTCCGTCAGGTCATGGGACAGTTGATGGCCATCCGCGAGAGCTACCCAGAACTCAAAGCCGACAACCTCTTTGTCGAGGTACAGGACGGTGTGAAACAATACGAGGAAAACGTTCGTATGGCACGAATGATTTATAACGATACCACCACCAAGATGAACCGCATGGTACGCCAGTGGCCGTCATCCATCGTGGCATCCATGCTCCACTTCACCGTGAAGGAATATCTCAAGGTCGATGAAGAACAGAAGAAGGGTTATCCAAATCTCAACGAAGCATTCAATTCATAAGTGATGAGACGCCTCTTTTTTGGGATAGCATTCTGTCTGCTATCTTTGCCCCTTGTTGCGCAACACGAACTGCACAACCTTGATATTCGAGTTCAACTTGAGCCCAATGGTGATGCTTACATCCAAGAGACTCGCGAAATGACCGTTGGCTCTGAGGGTACTGAGTGCTATATCGTTATCGGGAACCTCAACGGGAGCGAGGTCAACGGACTCAGTGTCACCGACGAGACCGGACTCGACTACAACAATATCGGTTCTTGGCAAGTCGATTGCTCACGCGACTGGAAGGCCGGCAAGTGTGGTATCGTTGAGAAAAGCAACGGATACGAGCTGTGTTGGGGAATCGGCAAGGCAGGCCAACGTACCTACGTCACTACCTACAAAGTGACCAACCTCCTGAAGTCTTATACCGAATCCGACGGTTTCAACTGGATGTTCGTTGCACGCGACATTCGCCCCTACCCCCAGCATGTCTCACTCACCATGTGGGCAGCCGACGGGACAGAGCTCAACGATTCTGTAGCCAACATCTGGAGTTTCGGTCATCAAGGCGAAATCTGGTTCGGCGACAGTTGCATCTATGCAGAAAGCACAGAGCCATTCGGCAGCGGCTATTCGATGATCATCATGGCCGAGTTCGCCAAAGGCATCTTCCAACCCACGATGGAGACGAACACATCGTTCGAGACCGTTAAGGAACGTGCTTTCGAAGGTAGCAACTATTCGATGGCGGTGGAGGAGGATTCAGGCGACGACTTGTTCGAAACCATCATCGGAGGGATTGTCGCCATCGGCTGTTGTCTGTTTGTGTTACTCTGTATTGTGGGTTGGCCCATCTACTGGGCATGGCAGAACTACAAGTTCAACAAGGACCTCCAGTGGTATCGCGACATTCCGTTCAACGGTGACCTACATAAGGCCAACGATGTGCTCAACACGTTTAAGTTCGTAGGGAAAGACCACAACAAACTGCTCTCTGCCCTCGTTGCCAAACTCATCGCCGATGGTGCCATCAGCGTTGAACCTCGCACCGACAGTAAGGGAAAGGTACAGCCGTTCTTCGTCATCCACAACCTACCGGCAGATACCGGACAGCAGTCGCTTGTGCGCAGACTTCACCACATCTTCAAGGTTGCGGCAGGCGAAGACTCCGTACTCGAAGCACGCGAACTGCGCAGCTTCATGAAAAACAAGGCGAATCAGTCCACCACTGAATCCTTTGCCAAGTCGCTCCACGAATCGACTATGAGTATCTATGCATGCCAACGTCAGCGAGAAGAAGTACGCAAACTCTTCGGACTCCGCAAGTTCCTCAAGGAGTTCTCGCTCATGGACGAGCGTGGCATCAAGGACGTGACGCTTTGGAAAGACTATATGGTCTATGCCACCCTCTTCGGCATCTCCAACCAAGTCATTCGCGACATGCGCAAAATCAACCCTGAGTTCTTCGAGTTAGACAACATCGCCGACCAGATGGTAGCTAGCGTGGAAGTACCTGCAATCTACACCGTACTCCATCAAGGCATCTCCGAAGCCTACATCAACAAATTGGCTCGCGAGTACCAAGCCAGTGGAGGCTCAAGTCGCAGCTTCGGAGGCGGTGGTCACTCATCGTTCGGAGGCGGTGGCGGCTTCTCTGGCGGAGGCTGCGGTGGAGGAATCCGATAACGCATAGTGTTCCGTAGGTTCTACGAACCCACGGTTATTGAAAGGGGGACGGCTTTCACCGTCCTGCTGCGAAAGATACCAACCCGACATGAACGTTGGACAATGCAACGACGCCAACGGCGTCGCCTCTCAATAACCGTGGGTACGCCGCAAGGCGCACCTACGGATAGACGACAATAAAACAATATGCACCCTGACGGGGTGCCCCAAAACCGACATTATGGCATACACGAAACTGATTTACCACATCGTATTCCGACCACACGCCAACCGCCCCGTCATCGACGAGGCTCACGAGCGCGACCTATACATGTACATCCTCGGCTTCTGCCATAAGCGCCAGTGTGTGCTCTACCGCATCGGCGGCATGCCCGACCACGTACATCTGTGCGTCGGCCTGCACCCGACGATTGCCGTTGCCTCGTTCGTCCACGACCTGAAGATTGCCACAGGGAACTTCATGCGCTCGCACCGCGACTTATTCCCAATGTTCGACCGTTGGGAAAGCAGTTACGGTGCGTTTACCTACGCCGAGGCCGACAAGGATCGCGTCATAGAGTACATCAAGAACCAGAAGGAGCACCACAAACGGGTGAGCACCCACGACGAGATGCGGGCGATATTGGACGAGTTCGGCATTGAATACGACGAAAGGTATATATAATACGTTGGGTGACATAACGACGCCAGCGGCGTCACCTCTCAATAGCCGTAGCGTCCGAAGGACCTGCGGATAGGAGAGACAATAAAACAATATGCACCCCGAAGGGCGTGCCCCATCAACCGCAAACGTTGGGCGTGAAAAGTTAATTTTGGGAGCCTTCGGGCTTCCTTTTTATACGGATAAAAAATCTGTATGATTTTGCAGTCCCTAGGGGTAACATCATTTTCCCTTAGGGGGACCATAAAAGAGAGGCATATATGAGAGTTAAGGGTCGAGAGTCTAGAGTTCAATAATTTGTTTTTAAGTTTTTTGTCAAACCCTAACTGGTGGGCAGAACGTTTTTCATGGTTTCGTTTGTGGATTCATGCTTTTTTTACTAACTTTGCACCGAAATCAAATGAAGAGAGTATCATGAAAAAGATTGCACTTATTACTACCCTGTTGCTGGGACTGACGGCACAGGCTCAGACAAATGACTGGGAAAACCCTGCTGTGTTGGGCATCAACAAACTGCCTTATCATGCCACGTTGCAACTGCCATCGAAGCAGTCGGAGTGTCCGGAGATTGTGTCGCTCGACGGCCAATGGTTGTTTCACTGGAGCAAAGACCCTGCGTCGCGACCAGCCGACTTCTACCGCATGGACTACGACGTGAGCCAATGGGACCGCATCACCGTGCCGGGAAACTGGCAACTACAGGGCTATGGCATGCCCATCTATGTAAACATGCAATATCCGTTCCATCGCGACAAGCCCAGCGTGACGGGCGAACCTGCCAAGGACTGGTATGCCTACGACCACCGCAACCCCGTGGGGTCGTATGTGACCACCATCACGGTGACGAAGGAGATGCTCTCGCAGAACCTTATCCTGCACTTCGGCGGCGTGCACTCGGCGTTCTACGTATGGGTGAACGGACAGAAAGTGGGTTACAGCCAGAACTCGATGTCGCCGGCGGAGTTCGACGTGACGAAATATCTGCATGCCGGCAGCAACAAACTGGCGGTGGAGGTCTATCGCTGGAGCGACGGCAGCTACCTAGAGTGCCAGGACATGTGGCGCCTGAGCGGCATCTACCGCCCTGTGGAGCTGTGGGTAAGGCCCTTGGTGCATATCGCCGACTATAAGGTGGAGGCCATCCCATCGGCCGACATGCGTCAAGCAACGATGAAAGCCCGTGTCAACCTGTGCAACGTAGGCAAGAAGACGCGCAAGAACCTGCGGGTCGTTTGGCAGATCGAAGGCCGCGAGTGGACGGAAGGCATCAAGAAGATTGCTGCTGGCGACACGATGACCATCGAGATTGACTACACGATGCAGAACCCGAAACTGTGGTCGGCTGAGAAGCCCAACCTCTACCCTTTCAGCATTGAACTGAGAAACGACGACGGCGCCGTGGTGGAACACTTCGACTACCACATCGGTGTGAAACGTGTGGAAGTCATCGGCGAAGTATTCAAGATAAACGGCAAGAACGTAAAGCTGCGTGGCGTGAACCGTCACGACCACCATCCCCGTACAGGTCGCTATGTGGACGACCAGACCTACGAGCAGGACATCGCACTGATGAAGCAGGCGAACGTCAACTTCCTGCGCACCTCGCACTATCCCGACCGCGAATACCTCTACGAACTCTGCGACCGCTGGGGCATCTACGTGATGGACGA
>CADBSN010000032.1 GCA_902797255.1 uncultured Bacteroidales bacterium
CAATGAACGCAAAGGTGCATAACATCCAGAATGCCCGTCCCTTTTCTTCATCCCAACTATCTGACATGGGAATGGTACCTATCAGGTAGTATAGCAGTACCCACAGCACAAGAAAATCTCCTGCGATGATAAATAACTGAATGAGCCTGTTTGTATAATTATTGTTTTTTATTCGTAGATGCATTGCTCAATCTGTATCAATTAGCCTTAAAAAGGCTGTTGGTATATAATCTGTTGAAATGAGCCCGATGCTCGAAATTTTTCATTTAGTCCTTTTGCCTATGTTTTAGAAAAATTATGTAACTTTGCATTGCAAATAGTCATTAAAAAGAGAGGTTATGTACGACTTTCCTTCGACCTTCCTACGACCTTCCTTCGACGGCGGAACGACCTTGCTACAATTTCTGGCTTTTTGCACGAATTTTGCTCCAAAATCACGAATTCTGTCAAAACAATTTTCCATTATGACATCATCTTTGCCTCTTCTTCCCCTCTTCTTGGAGTCTTCTTACCCTCTTCTTACCCTAACGATAGACTCTCGAAGGCTTCGGCTTACCTTCTCGAACCTCTCCCGAATGTCTCGTCTACCTCTCTGCTCGGTCTATGCTACGTCGATGCTACGTCGATACTACGTCGATACTACGCCGATGTTACGATATACCACCGATATACCAACGTCGACCCAACGTCGACCCAACGCTGAACTAACGTCGAACTAACGTCGAACCCTCGACCTTTTCAAGATAATATGGTGGAATATAGGCAGTGGTAAGGCCCGATTGCAACCCCTTGATATGAATGACCACACGCTTTTGGCGAGCTACACGGGCAACACGACCTATAATGCCTTGGAAGGGACCGTCGGTGACACGTACTAATTCGTCGGATACAAAACGACAGGTCTTCAAATCTACCTCCATCACATGCTCGTCGAGCAGGGCTGTGGCCTTAATGAATGGTGCCATATCCCTACTGCTGACAGTCAATGGTGGGTTATAACCATCCGCGTCAGTCACGAAATGGTTGTAATAATATGTCGCATACTTCGACACTGTAGAATCTTTGACATACTTGTCGGCTTCTTGTCTGGTAACGTATGCAAAAAGAATGTTCATGAAAGGTAATAGCTTCCGTTGCTTCTTGCCTGTCTCTTTGTTGCGGATGTCTTTCCACACCTTGGCCAGATAGACATAGGTACCGTCTTCAATGAGGGCATCGGCTACTGCCTGTGCCTGACCATACTTGATGCGGAGCACATACCATGTTTTGTCTTCTGCCAGCGCATACCTTACCGACACCCCTGTTTTTGAGCTTTTCGCTTCGGGGAAGGCACAGGAGACAAATCCTATGCTGTTTTCATCTTTGATACTAGCATTATTCAACGCGTTCATATCGGACCTTTTTAGGTCTTTCGTTTTTCGGTGCATCATGATGCAACCGATCCCTTTTTCAAAGGGTGATTATTTTTTTACACATGCAAAGGTACATATTTTTTTCGAACAACCAAATACTATAAGTATTTTTTTCCTCTTTTTTACGTTTTAGTTGGCTGTACCTTTGTTTGAATAGTGTATTATTGTGTTGCAAATATAAGAAAAAAATATCTGTGCTCAAATAGCGCAGACAAGATTATAAGTTTTTTGGACGAAGTTTTAAGTCGGAAGACAAAATCTATAGGTTTTTCAGACAAAATCGAAAGCCTAGGTCACTATATTGTTCTCCTCTTGCATTAATGCTTCACGGCGGAAGTCGGAGGGAGACATGTCGAAATGCTGATGGAAGCAGCCGCTGAAATAGGTGTGACTGCTGAAGCCGCACTCCTCGGCTATATTGACAACGCTCTTGTTGGGCTGTTCAACCAATAGTTTGGCTGCGTAATCTAAGCGCAACTGTTGGATGTAGCTGTTCAATCTGGAATATTCGCTGCCTTTTGAAAAGACGGCACCTACGCGCTCCTTTGACAACTGGAAGCGATCCATAATGGCCTGGCGTCCAAACGTAGGGTCGAGGTAGAGTTTTTCGAATATGATAATCTCGTTGATGTACTTGAAAGTGTCCTCTTCGGAGGCGATGTTGAGATTGGGTGCTGAGGTGGGTTCTGGTGCCTGCCGGTCCTCCCAGTACATCTTTTTATAGTTCATCGTTTCGGCAATTTGCTGGGCTAGCCGGTGGTTCTTTCGATTGATGGCTTTGTTCTTGCGGACGACAATGACGGCAATAGTTGCCACAACGAGTAATATCACTAAAACGATGATGATAGCATTTTGACGGGTGTTTTCTGTCTCTTGCTCTAGGATCTTTTGTTCCTGCTCCTTATCGTGATAGATGGCAGCCAGCTCTTGCGCTGTGTTCTTGGCCTTGCGACTCTTGAGTGTGTCCTGTATCTCCAGCACCTGCTCGTAGAGGGTGGCGGCCTGCTGGTGACGGCCCATCTTCTGATAAACCTCGGCCAGACCCCATTTGGCGGTGTTCATCATCTCGCCCAATGTGTCGCCTTGCTGGCGCACACGTTCAATCAAGTCGTTATAGATGATGACGGCCTCTTGATAGAGACCGCGTTTTTTCATGTAGTCCACAATGAAATAGTCGCGAGTGTGGTTGCCTTCGTACTGCACAGCTTTCCACGAGGTGTAAGCTGAGTCAGCTCGCTGGAAATCGCCCATTCTGGCATATAAAGCCGCTATCTTGACCAGTGCCATGCGATGGTCTATCAACTGCTGGTTCGGATCCGCACCTCATCGCATGCCCTCCATAGTGAGCTGCAGGTTGCGCTCATTGGTCTTCAGCGCGTTATCGTAATCCTTCATTGCACCATACAGGCTGGCCAGCATATTCAGGTAGCCATGTATTAAATGGTCGGTATTCTCACGGTCGGTCTTTGCCATCAGGTCGATAGCCTCAATCACATTCTGGATACCTTTCTCGTGGTTGCCCTCGTAGAAGAGGTTCTGGCCCATCGTAATATGCGCCAGAGACTGATAATATGTGTTGCCCGTATGCATGGCCAGGTCAAGCAACTGATGTAGCCATTTATGCTGCTCAACCTTGTGGCCGGAGAGCTCGCTTGCATTACAGAGCGAGTTCAGCACACTCAGCCGCTTCTCGCTGTCGGCCTTGGCCTCTTTACTGTCCAATAGTTGTAGGTAAATCGCATAAGCATCGCGGAACTGCATGTTGTTGTAAAGTGAGTCGGCCACATTGTTGGTCTGGTCAAAACCTGTATTTTGCAGATTATCATCTGAAACACTCTTCGTGTCAACACAGTCCGTGCAGCCCAAGAAGGTCAGCACAGATATCATTATATATATGTTTTTCTTTAATGTCATTTCTTCCAAGAATATATTAATACGGTATATTCGTTGCAAAGTTAGCAAAAGCTGAGCAAAGTACAAAAAAATAATTGTTTTATTTTACTTCCGAGGTGATATTTATATTCAGCAACGGCAGGTTACGAATTTGCCCCACCCATGCTACTATTTTGCAATGGGTGGGGCAATATCTTGCAGTAGTCGTCAAAAGACGAGCAAAGGATGATGGTTACTTCACATTACCTACCTTGATCAAATATTCAGCTATTTGAACGGCATTGAGGGCTGCGCCTTTCTTGATCTGGTCGCCTGAAAGCCAGAAGGTAAGTCCGTTTTCGTTTGCAAGATCCTTGCGAACACGTCCTACATAAACATCGTCCTTGCCTGCAGTAAAGAGAGGCATTGGATAAGGCAGGCCTTCCATCGTTTCTTTTGATGGGTCAACATTGGCCTTCGCACCTACTAATGCTGGGTTGTCAATCAGTGTGACACCTTCAGCAGCAGCGATTGCCTTCTGAGCCTCTTCTACAGAGACTGGACGCTCTGTCTCAACCCATACCGCTTCACTATGAGCACGGAGTGAAGAGATACGTACACACATTGCTGAGCAATTGGCATCGGTATGCATGATTTTCTTTGTTTCGTTGAACATCTTCATCTCTTCCTTGGTGTAACCGTTATCCTGGAACACATCAATTTGTGGGATGACATTATAGGCCAACTGGTAGGCAAACTTGCTGACAACTGGATCTTTTGATTCTGCAAGTGCCTTGTATTGTTCCTGCAGCTCTGCCATCGCAGCAGCTCCAGCACCTGAAGCGCTTTGATAAGATGCTACATGAATGCGCTTGATATGTGAAAGGTTCTCGATGGGTTTGAGTACGACTACCATCATGATGGTGGTGCAGTTAGGATTGGCAATGATGCCACGAGGACGGTTCAAAGCGTCTTCTGCATTACACTCAGGCACCACGAGAGGCACATCGTCGCACATGCGGAAAGCACTTGAGTTGTCAATCATGACAGTTCCGAATTTGGTGATGTCTTCAGCAAACTCCTTTGAGGTTCCTGCACCTGCTGATGTAAAAGCAATATCAACACCTTTGAAGTCGTCACCGTGTTTTAACAACTGTACTTCATATTCCTTACCTCGGAAGGTGTATTTTCTGCCGGCACTACGAGTTGAACCGAATAATACTAATTCATCAATTGGAAAATTTCTCTCATCAAGGACTTTCAAGAACTCTTGTCCTACAGCGCCACTTGCGCCTACAATTGCTACTTTCATGTTTTCTGTTTTTATTTTGTGGGTGCAAAGTTAGTAAAAAAATACGATTTGACAATTTACAATCTACTATTTTCTTCAATTCTTCAATCTTTCAATTCTTCAATCTTTCATTTTTTCAGTTTTTCTTGCTTAGTCGCCAGACCCCCACACTTTGATTTGCTCGCCTCGGTAGGCCCCTTTCAGCAAGTTTCCTCCTGCATAGATGGCACCACGGAACACTTCTTTCCTATTGTCATCGTAGGCTGTGATGAGCCCATTGTCGCGGTTAACTTCAGCCTGATACTCTTCTCCCCGAATATAAAGTGTAGCGCAACTGCGATCTTCTCCCACTGGGAAGTCAACCGCATATTGCTCTCCATCGCCAAAGAAACAATAAGTGCCTCCTAATGCTGTCCATACTTCGTTTTCCCAATCATTTCCATCATCGTCAATCTCTGCGATTGCCTCTTCTTCGTCTAGGATTTCTGTTTTTGGATGATCTTCTTCACTCATCTTTTTCGTTTCGAGTGTGGTATCGTTGACCTCTGAAACTTCCGTTGTCTCAGTTTTCTTTTCGTTACATGCTGTCAATGTCCGCAGACACATCAATGCAATTGCAAAAGTCCAAATGTTTGTTTTCATTGTTCTGTAAGTTGATGGTTTTGAATTTGTTGTTTTACGATGGCAAAGGTATGAATAAATTACTATTTAGCGATTTACTCTTTATTATTTTCTTCTATTTTTTAGATTTTCAATTATTCCGCCCTTCTTTTTTTATTTTTTTTCGTACCTTTGCAGCACCAAACCATTTTTAGCGAAATGCACTCAACATGGACTCAGTGACCTCATACTTGCACCTGCCTATCCAAGACCCGACTTGGGTGTTTTTTTTGGTGTTACTCATCATTTTGTTTGCTCCGCTCTTCTTTGCCAAACTACGCATCCCACATATTATCGGATTGATTCTGGCAGGAGTGTTGATTGGAGAACACGGGTTCAATATATTAGAACGGGACACGAGTTTCAAGTTGTTTGGACAGGTGGGTATCTACTACATCATGTTTCTTGCAGGTTTGGAAATGGACTTGGAAGGATTTAAACGAAACTTGTCGAAAGGTCTTCAATTCGGTGCTCTGACATCTCTCATTCCGTTCGTCTTCGGTTTCATCACCGGCTATTATATACTCCATTATACGATATCAGCATCGTTGCTCCTATCGTGTATCTTTGCATCACATACGATAGTGTCGTATCCGATTGTCGCGAGATATGGCTTGACAAAGCATCCTGCTGTCACAATCACCATTTCTGCAACAATGATTGCGCTATTGTTTGCCCTTATGGTACTTGCCCTTATATCGGGCCAATACAAAGGAGAGGCAGACACGTGGTTTTGGCTGTTGTTTGCCGTGAAGTGTATAGGGTATTTTGTGGGTGTGATTGCCGTTTTCCCAATAATTATCCGTTGGTTCTTTAAGCATTACACAGAGCGGGTGGTTCAATACATCTTTGTCATTATGATGGTGTTTTTGGCTGCTGCATTGGCCAACCTATGTGGTTTGGAAGGTTTGCTTGGAGCTTTCATTGCGGGGTTGATATTCAACCGTTTTATTCCTTACACCTCACCGTTGATGAACAGGATAGAGTTTGTCGGTAATGCATTGTTTATACCTTATTTCTTGGTAGGAGTTGGCATGTTGGTGAATCTGAAGCCGCTGTTGAACGATATGAATGCGATTCTTGTGGTGCTCATTATCGTAGTGGCTAGTACGCTATCCAAACTGATTGCTTCCACGATTTCAAGAAAATTGTTTCGCTTTAACCATGCACAAGGATTGCTGATGTTCGGACTGTCAGAAGCTCATGCTGCTGGTGCAATAGCAATGGTGATGGTGGGCACTTCGTTGGAGGTGAGTCCAGGCGTGCCACTGATGAGTAATGAAGTTTTGGTCGGTGTTGTATTGCTGATTCTCATTTCGTGTATCATCAGTTCTATGGCAACCGATCAGGGAGCACGCAGGTTGAGGTTACAATTGGAAAACAGCGATGAAACATCGGAAAGCCGTCCTGCAGATGACGAGAAAATCATGGTATTGGTGAAGGATACGTCAAAACTTCCGAATATATTGCAGACAGCTATTATGATGCGTAATATGGCCTTGAACCGTGGATTGATTTGCTTGAATGTGGTGAATGACGCTGATTATACAGACAAGTCACAAGCAAAAAGCCGCGAAACCCTTCGGATGGTTGAAACGATGTGTTCCGCTGCAGATGTACCAGTTCAGACACAAAGCCGTCTGGCTGTCAACATCGTAAACGGGGTTGTGCATAGTATGCGTGAGAATGATGCTTCTGAGATACTTATTGGTATTCATGATCAGCAAAATGGTGACAAGTCGTATTTTGGCCAATTTGCCAAAGGGTTGATTCAAAGCATGGAGCGTCAACTGATAATTGTTGACTATATCCAGCCTGTAAACACCATACGGAAGATTGTTGTGGCAGTACCAGAGCAAGCAGAGTATGAGGTGGGATTCTATCGATGGGTATGTCGGTTAGCCCGTTTGGCAGGAGAGATAGGATGCAGAATAGAGTTCCGAACAGCAGAGTCGACAGGAAGGATTATTCACCAATACATTCAGCAGTATCACAAAAGTGTAAGGGCAGAGTTTAAGATGATGGATTCGTTACAGGAATTCCTGTCATTGAAAGATGAGGTGAATCCAGACCACTTGTTTGTCGTAGTAACAGCTCGGCAAGGAGGTATCAGCTATCGTCAGGTATTCAATAAGATTCCTGAGTTGCTGCAAAGCCATTTTAGCCATTGTAGCGTCATGATGATCTATCCTGACCAATTTGGCGAGAATAACGAAGTATATTCATTTTCTGCTCCATTAGTTAAACGGTATGAGATGAACAAATTGTCTTCATGGATGTCAAAATGGATTAGTAAAGTTGGATAGCATATGATAACGATAAAGAATATAACCAAGAGTTTTGGCTCCCTTCAGGTACTCAAAGGTATCAGCTTGCAGATTCATGAAGGTGAAGTGGTGAGTATTGTTGGGCCAAGTGGCGCAGGAAAAACAACGCTATTACAAATCATCGGTACACTTGACGCTGCCGATAGCGGTGAAATCGTCATTCATGGAAGGAGAGTTGATGGAATGGGTAAGGTGGAACAGGCAAAATTCCGTAATCAGGAAATTGGATTCGTTTTTCAGTTTCATCAGTTATTGCCCGAATTCACCGCATTGGAAAACGTAATGATCCCTGCACTGATTGCAAAGAAATCAAAGCGTGAGGCGAAGAAAAAAGCAATGGAATTGTTGGATCTCCTCGGACTGAAAGAACGAGCTAACCACAAACCGAATGAACTATCGGGTGGAGAAAAACAACGTGTTGCCGTAGCGCGAGCACTGATTAATAACCCTGCTGTTATTCTTGCCGATGAGCCATCGGGAAGCCTTGACAGTAAGAATAAGAACGAACTACATCAGTTATTCTTTGATTTGCGTGACCGATTCGGGCAGACTTTTGTCATCGTGACACATGATGAAGAATTAGCTAAACTGACAGACAGAACCATACACTTAAAAGACGGTGAAGTGGTAAATGATGAAGAGAAAATTAAAAACGATTCTTTAGACACTCCAGAACCAAATAATCATGAATATAACGAAACAATCCATACGATTAGGGAAGAGGAATCAACTGACGGTATTGCGTGAAGTTGATTTCGGAGTCTATCTTGACGGAGGAGATATTGGTGACGTCCTATTGCCCAAACGCTATGTTCCCAACGAGTGCAAAGTTGGTGACGTGGTGGATGTATTTCTTTATCTGGACAGTGAAGAGCGATTGATTGCAACCACAGAGCACCCATTGGTGGAGGTGGGACAATTTGCCTATCTGGAGGTGAAATGGATCAATCAGTTTGGCGCTTTTTTGGATTGGGGACTGATGAAAGACCTGTTCTGCCCATTTAAGGAACAGAAAATGCGGATGCAACAAGGAAAGAAGTATGTCGTGTATTGCTATATTGATACCTTAACTTCGCGTATCGTTGCATCAGCCAAAGTAGAGAAGTTCTTTTCCAAGGAACCACCATTATATCAAGTCGGAGATACAGTGGAAGTTATGATTCAACAGAAAACAGACCTTGGCTTCAAAGTAATCGTTGAAGGACGTTATGGTGGATTAATCTATCAGAACGAACTGTTCCGTGACATCCATACAGGAGACATACTTTCTGCTTATGTTAAGACAATCCGTCCGGATGGCAAACTCGACATCACATTGCAGCACCAAGGAATGCAGCATGTGGTGGATTTCTCAGAACAACTTTATCTGTACCTACAAAAAGACGAGAACGGCTTTTGCCCATATCACGATAAAAGTCCTGCTGAAGATATTTATTCAGTATTCAAGGTCAGCAAAAAAACTTTTAAGAAAGCGGTTGGAGATCTATACAAACGAAACATCATTGTATTAAAACCAGATGGTTTGTATCTAACGGACCAAGGTAAAATCACAGGTATCATCGAAGACTAAAAATGCGATGAAACCGCTATTTTTCTCATTTTTGGGGTGAAAAAATGCCAAAAGAATCAAATTCCTACACAGAATGACGAGTTTGCCGATAATATAGTTTTTGTATTATCCGTAACTTTGCACCGTGAAAAGAAATAATAGGATAGTGTTTGTAAAAAAGCATTAAGCAAAAAGTTTTCATAATAATTAAGTTAGACTGGTTAATAGTTAAGTATGGATTATATTATGCTTGTTTCGGTATCCGTGAGGATCCCGAACAAGCAAAATCCTAAAAACCAAATAACCAAATGAATGATGACTGAGAAACAAACCATATATATTTGTACTCTCTTACTATCTATTACACTACTAAACTATGAATCCGATAGAAGACCGACAGAATCGTCGGTCTTTTGTTTTTGTTATAGGGTCTTTAACAACATAAGAGCTTTATTCTCTGCTGCTTCCATGATAGCACGTTCTCCAGGTCCTTTGTCATTGATTCCACAGAGATGTAGAATGCCATGGATGATGACTCTATTGAGCTCTTCTTGAAAGCTTGTCTGTTGTTGCTGTGCGTTAGACGCTACAGTGTCCAAACTGATGAATATATCGCCTCTGATGGTATGGTTGAGTGAATCATCAAACGTAATGATGTCTGTGTAGTAGTCGTGCTGCAAATAACGACGATTCACTTCTAGAATCTTGGTATCGTTACAAAAGATATAAGCGATTTCACCGACATTTCGCCCATACGAACTTGCTATTGCCGCGATCCAATTCTTTATCTTCAGACAATCAATATCCGGAACTGGGACACCGTCACTTAAAAAGCTGATCTTCATAATCATCTTGTTTAATGGTTGCTAATCCCTTCATGTAGATATTGTTGGCCTCGTTCGTTATCTGATAATACTCATTCATTTCCCAGAGATCACGTGCTAGTAGAGCCTTCATTTGGAGTTTCAGCATCGGCAACGATTGTTGAAGGATAGAGTCGTTATAGGTGATTTTTTCTTTCTCTGCATTCTCTAACAACATATCCATCAAGTCCTGTGGAATCTCGTAGCTTTTTTTGAAACTATCGAAGGTACTGTATTGCTTAAGCAGTTTCTTGCGCTTTTTGCCTATGTATTTCAAGCAGGCTTGAGGAATACAACTTTTGGCTAATAATTCTCGATGGAATCGGGTATATTGAGTTGTATCAAGTGTTACGTAAACATCAGGCATGATGCCACCTCCTCCAAAAACTGTACGCTGATTCTTAAGTGTCTTGAATTTCAGTGAGTCAGCGAAGTGAATACTATCAGGGTTTGTCAGTTCGCCACTATTCAAACGTGTCAGCATGTCTTTGTTATATTCATCACCTTTTCCTTTTACATACGGTTTTTGAATGCATCTCCCAGAGGGGCTATAATAGTGGGCTGTAGTCAATCTAATCATCGAGCCGTCTGGCATATTGATGGCACGCTGAACGAGTCCCTTTCCAAACGAACGACGTCCGATAACAAGTCCTCTGTCATGATCTTGAATGGCTCCAGAAACAATCTCTGACGCAGATGCCGTATAGCTGTCAATGAGCACAACCACTCTGCCTGTTTGGAATATCCCATTCCCATCTGCTATGAAGTTCTGTCTTGGCATGATGCGTCCTTCTGTAAATACGATTAAATCGCCCCTTTCCAAAAATTCGTTACTAATCTTTACTGCTGCTTCTAAATATCCTCCTCCATTTCCCTGGAGATCTAGGATCATGTCTCTCATACCATGATCTTGCAACATGCGAACGGCACTTTTGAACTCCTCATGAGTCTTTGCGCCAAAGTTATTGATGCGGATATATCCTGTTGTTTCGTCTATCATGTACTTGGCATCGATAGAAAATACAGGAATTGTGTCTCGTGTAACGATAAATGTGTTGAGCCCTTTTACTCCTTGCCGCAGAATGCCCAAGCGAACCTTTGACCCTTTAGGACCTCGCAAGGTACGCTTGATGTCCTCTGTCGAAAGTTTCTTGCCAGCGATAGACGTATCGTTGACGGTAATGATACGATCACCTGCTATGATGCCGACTTTCTCTGATGGACCGCCACTTACAGGTTGGATTACCACTAATGTGTCCTCAACCATGTTGTATTGTACTCCAATTCCTTCGAAATTACCTTCCAAAGGTTCTGTTAACGCTTTAACTTCTTTGGCTGGTGTATAGGCGGAATGTGGATCAAGCTGGTTGAGCATCCCTTTGATAGCGTCTTCGACCAACTTGTCTTCGTCCACATCTTCCACATATAACTGGTTAATACGTGCTTCGGCCAATATTAGTTTCTGTAAAGGAATAGCCGCTAGTGGATTCTCATTAGGATTTTGGGCTACAACGAGAATCGAAGCAAACCATGCTGCTAAAACAATTATCTGTTTCATGGGAAATGGTGATTATTTGGTTAGGATAGGTAATGGTAAAAACTGTGTGACGTCTTTTCCATAACTGATGAGTTCGCGAATGATACTTGAACTGATGTTGGAGTATTGCTCCTCCGTGAATAACAAAATGGTTTCTATGCCAGAAATCTGACGATTCACGTCTGCTATCTGTCGTTCATATTCAAAGTCTTTCACATATCGAACACCTCGTACCAAGAAGTCGGCTTTGATGCTTTGCGCATAATCCGTCGTCAATCCCTCATAATGAGCAACAGTAATCCTTGGATTATCGGCAAACACCTTATTTATATATATAATACGTTCATCAAGTGTGAACATCGTCTGCTTATTGGGATTAACTCCAATAGCGATCACAACTTCATCGGCTACGGAGAGTGTGCGATCCACGATTGATTTATGTCCTAATGTGAATGGGTCAAATGTTCCTGCGAATAGTGCTTTGCTCATGATGTTATTCCTCCTCATTCATTTCTACGTCAGCTTCAGGTTTGTCCTCTTCGAATACGAGGTTGTTGATGATAAAATTCTGACGTTCCATTGTGTTCTTTCCCATATAGTACTCCAACAGTTCCTGCACCTTGTCGTTTTTTTTCAGAGTGACTTGTTCCAACCGCATGTCTGGCCCAATGAAATTCTTAAACTCGTCTGGGGAAATCTCACCGAGTCCTTTGAATCGGGTAATCTCAGGTTCTGGGCTTAAGGTTTGGATGGCATTGATACGTTCTTCTTCAGAATAGCAATAGATGGTGATAAAATCACCCTTGTCATCAGGATTTCCCTTTTGATAGGCCTCCAGTACAGGCTTCTTGATACGTTTCTTTTTGTTTCGAACACGAAAGAGTGGTGTCTGAAGGATGTGTACATGTCCTTTCTTGACCAGTTCTGGGAAGAACTGCAAGAAGAAAGTAATCATGAGCAGACGAATATGCATACCGTCAACATCAGCATCTGTTGCTACAATTACTTTGTTGTATCGGAGGCCGTCAATACCGTCCTCAATATTCAAAGCTGCCTGTAACAGATTGAATTCTTCGTTCTCATATACCACTTTTTTTGTCAATCCGTATGAATTGAGTGGTTTTCCACGTAAAGAGAACACTGCCTGTGTTTCAACATCACGACTCTTGGTGATGCTTCCACTAGCCGAGTCGCCCTCTGTGATGAAGATGCAGCTGTCTTCCTTCTTATCGCCCTTGGCATCGTTGAGATGAATGCGACAGTCGCGCAGTTTGCGATTGTGCAAGTTGGCTTTCTTCGCACGTTCACGAGCCAATTTCGTGACTCCTGCTATGGCCTTACGATCTCGTTCGTTTTCCTGTATCTTTTGCTGTATTACCTCTGCAACATCCAAGTTTTTATGCAAGTAGTTGTCGACCTCCGTCTTGATGAAGTCTCCGATAAACTTATTGACGCTGATGCCACCGTTGGGTTCCATTGTCAGCGAACCAAGTTTGATTTTCGTTTGACTCTCAAATTGCGGCTCTTGAATATTGATGGCAATTGCAGCTACAATACCATTACGAATGTCGCCATATTCATAGTTCTTATTGAAAAATTCTTTGATGGTACGGGCGATGTGCTCTTTGAAAGCGCTTTGATGTGTTCCACCTTGAATGGTGTGCTGACCGTTTACAAA
>CADBSN010000033.1 GCA_902797255.1 uncultured Bacteroidales bacterium
CCACAATCTGACGCTCTAACCAACTGAACTACATCCACCATCTATGCAATCGTTTCCGAAAGCGAGTGCAAAGGTAGTAAAAATTTTACATCTAGCATTTATCTATTTGGCTTTTTTTGCAAAAACAGCATTTTTTTTTGCAAATCGCCAAGAAAACGTACCTTTGACGAATAAAACTGCCCTTTATTTGTAGAATTCTTTCTTTCCCGCAGACAAGGTGTTCTTCATGAGTGAACAGATGGTCATAGGTCCTACACCACCAGGAACAGGAGTGATGAATGAACACTTGGGTGCTACATTGTCGAAGTCAACATCGCCACAGAGACGGAATCCACTCTTGCGGGTTGCATCTGGAACACGAGTAGTGCCTACATCGATAATCACAGCACCTTCCTTCACCATATCAGCCGTTACGAAATGTGGTTGCCCAAGTGCAGCGATGATGATGTCTGCTTTGAGACATTCCTCCTTGATATTCGCAGTATGACTATGGCATACGGTAACGGTTGCATCGCCAGGATAACGTTTTTGCATCATGAGTTGAGCCATTGGTTTTCCTACAATGTTAGAGCGACCTAGTACCACACAATGTTTGCCACTTGTCTCGATATTGTAATACTTGAACAACTGCAGAATCCCATTAGGAGTTGCACTGATGTAGCAAGGAAGTCCGATAGCCATACGCCCTACGTTGATGGGGTGGAATCCATCCACATCCTTGCGATAATCGATTGCCTCGATAATTTTCTGCTCAGAGATATGTTTTGGCAAAGGAAGTTGCACGATAAAACCATCGACATCGTCATCTTTATTGAGCTTGTCTACCTGTGCCAGCAGTTCGGCTTCTGTGACATCGTCCTCATAGCGAATGAGTGTAGAGGTGAATCCACATTGTTCGCATGAGAGCACCTTATTATGTACGTAGGTCTCGCTACCTCCATCGTGACCAACGAGGATGGCTGCCAGATGTGGCCGTTTGCCTCCTGCCTGGAGTATCTGCTCTACTTCGTTTGCTATCTCTTGCTTGATGGCTGTTGCTACAGCCTTTCCGTCAATAAGTGTCATATTGATTATCGTTTTGGCATATTACGCATGAGGTTATTAAATTTGCTGCCTGTCATCATCTTCATCATCTTACGCATCTGCTCAAATTGCTTGGTGATGCGATTTACCTCATCGAGACTGTTTCCGCTACCTTTTGCAATACGTGCACGACGGCTTGGATTGATGCAGTCAGGGTGCTCTCGCTCGTAGGGAGTCATCGAACTAATCATTGCTTCAACCTTCTTGAAGGCATTATCATCGATGTCAAGGTCTTTGATTTGCTTGCCTACACCAGGAATCATAGAAGCAAGGTCTTTGATGTTACCCATCTTCTTTACTTGTTGAATCTGGCTGAGGAAGTCGTTGTAGTCGAATTTATTCTTCTTGATGCGCTGCTCGATTCGCTTAGCTTCCTTCTCATCGAACTGTTGTTGAGCACGTTCCACGAGGCTGACGATATCGCCCATTCCGAGGATACGGTCTGCCATACGTGATGGATGGAACACATCGAGTGCCTCCATTTTCTCGCCTGTGCCCACAAACTTGATAGGTTTGTCGACGACTGTACGAATGGATAGAGCGGCTCCTCCACGAGTGTCACCGTCAAGTTTTGTGAGGATTACACCGTCGATTTCAAGACGTTCGTTGAATATCTTAGCGGTGTTGACAGCATCCTGACCTGTCATCGCATCGACCACTAGGAGGGTCTCGTCAGGGTTGCAGGCAGATTTGATTTGCTGAATCTGTAGCATCAGTTCCTCGTCGATGGACTGACGTCCAGCTGTATCGACAATGACCGTATCATAACCCTTTGCTTTGGCCTCTGCAATCGCTTTCTGTGCGACATCAACAGGATCTGTTGCTCCAAGTTCCATGAAGATAGGTACTCCTACTTGCTCAGCTAACACACGTAACTGTTCCATTGCTGCAGGGCGGAAGGTGTCGCAGGCTGCGAGGAGGGGTTTGCGACGCATTTGATTCTTGAGTAGAAGTGCAAGTTTACCACTCATCGTGGTTTTACCAGCACCGTTAAGACCTGCCATCAAGATAACTGCAGGACGACTAGTGAGGTTGAGTTCTGTGGCCTGACCACCCATCAGTTCTGTCAACTCATCGTGGACAATCTTCACCATCAGTTGGCTTGGCTTCACGGCAGTAAGCACATTCTGTCCTAACGCCTTTTGC
>CADBSN010000034.1 GCA_902797255.1 uncultured Bacteroidales bacterium
ATTGCAGGAGGCTGCCCCGACGAATACAAGACTCTTTTGGATCAATGGATTGCAGAAGATATTGTTACCTATCATGGAAGAGTAGATGATATGAAACCCTTATACGGGATGATGCATTGCTTGATACATCCATCTTATCATGAGGGCATGGCAAATGTTATTTTAGAGAGCGCAGCCTGCGCCAGGCCTTGTCTCGTTTCTGACATTCATGGATGCAAGGAAGGTGTAGATGATGGTTTATCTGGCTTCTTGTTTAAAGTTAAGTCTGTTGATGGCATAGTCACCGGCATAGAGAAATTCCTTAATTTATCTCATATCGAGAAGGAAGAAATGGGACACCGAGGAAGAGTGAAAATGGAGAAAGAGTTTAATAGAGATATAGTAGATGCTGCATATCTGAAGGTTATATCTGAGATAGCTGCTACATTATAAACAATTATGGTAGAACAACAAATGCATGGATTTAGAGCTCGATTGGATTATGTGCTAAAGCATAATCATTTTATTAGCGTCCTATTTCGAATGGTAGCAAGTGCTAGTATGCGTATATGGGGCGTGTTTGTTCCCGTTGACAATAAGATGGTTATATTCACAGCTCATGGGCGTAAGTATAATGATAGCCCGAGAGCGATATACGAGTATATGCTAAAGTCAGGTAAGTTCAATGGATTTAAAATGGTGTGGGGATTGGAAGACCCTTCAGTGGAGATTCCCGGCAATCCAATCAAGGTGAAAGCAGATACGGTAGCTTATTTCAGATATACGCTTAAGGCCAAATATTGGATTACCTGTGTGAATATTGAAAGGAGTCTGCATTACAAAAAGAAAAGTCAATTGTATTTAAACACTTGGCATGGTACGGCATTAAATACAATGGGAAATGCTGTGTCTGGTCGCAAGGACTTTGACTTCAGCTATATCAATTTCTTCAGCTATGAGAGCGAATTTCAGAAACAGCACTGCATTGATGACTTCAATTGTCGGGAAGAATCTATGATTCCTTCAGGTTTGCCTCGTAACGACACGTTATACTATACAACTTCCGAGGAAGTGTTATCGTTAAAGAAAAAACTTGGTCTACCTCTGGATAAAAAAATCATCTTATACGCTCCAACATGGAGGGATAGTAAGGACAATGGGCATACATATGCACTCAAACCGCCTATTGATATTAAGAAATGGGAGAAAGAATTGGCTCATGAGTATATACTGCTGTTTAGGACACATTCTTATACTAACAAAGTCATTGGTGTGGAATTTAATGATTTTGTAAGAGACTTTATCTCATATCCAGTAGTCAACGACTTGTTTAAAGTTGCTGACATCTTGATTTCAGATTATTCCTCATGCATTACAGATTTCAGCATCTTGAGCCGTCCGATAATTTGTTTTGCTTATGATTATGATGATTATTGCAAAACACACGGATTGAACCTAGATTTCAGAACGGAAATGCCCAATGGAATTAAGGAGACGGAAGATGAAGTGCTCGATTTCATTAAGGTCATGGACTATGATAAAGAATGTGAAAATACCAGAATCTTTAATAGCAAGTACACTTATATTGGTGGCCATGCTACAGAAATTTGTATCGAAAAAATGTTTGGCAAAGAATATTTGACATAATATTTAATATAAATAACAACATATAGGAATGTCAAAGACTGTCTATTTGGGCATGATCGGTGATATCATGCACCCCGGATTAATTAATATCATCAATGAGGCCACTAAGTATGGTGACGTGATGATAGGACTTTATACAGATAAAGCTATCGCTACTCATAAGAGGTTGCCTTATCTTACATATGAACAGCGGAAGCAAGTTATAGAAAACATTAAGGGCGTCAATACTATTGTACCTCAAGATGATTGGAGCTATGTGCCCAATCTGGTTAAGTACAAACCAGATTATATCATCCATGGGGATGATTGGCAATATGGCCCCGACAAGTACATCCGTGACGAAGTATTTAAAGTTATGGAGAATCTTGGTGGTAAGGTAATAGAAGTTCCTTACACCAAGGGAATATCCGCTTCTAGCTTAAAAGAAGCTATGGATTCCTTAGGAGTAACCCCACAGGCTCGTTTGGCTTCTTTGAGAAGGCTTATTTCTGCTAAGCCTATTGTCCGCATCATGGAGAGCCATTGCGGTCTGACTGGCCTTATTATTGAACACACTAAAGTTGAAGTGGGTAACGAAATACGAGAATATGATGGTATGTGGGCTTCATCACTTACCGACTCTACCAGTAAGGGTAAACCCGACATTGAGGCTGTTGACCTGACAACCCGTCTTCACGACCTTAATGACTCATTGGAAGTTACTACCAAACCTGTTATTTATGATGGTGATACTGGTGGAAAGACGGAGCACTTTGTATTTACAGTTCGTACGCTTGAGCGTCTTGGCGTTTCTGCCGTTATCATTGAGGATAAGGTAGGATTGAAGCAGAACAGTCTCTTTGGAACTGATGCTGTTCAGACTCAAGATTCAATTGAAGGATTCTGCTCCAAGATTCAGGCAGGTAAGGATGCACAGGTTACCCGTGACTTTATGATTATTGCCCGTTGTGAGTCTCTGATTGCTGGCAAGCCTGTTGAG
>CADBSN010000035.1 GCA_902797255.1 uncultured Bacteroidales bacterium
CAGGTCATCAAGGGCACCCTGGAAATCACCTGTTTCTGCACGAGCCTCGGCACGTATCAGGTACATTTCTGCCAGACGGATGTACGATACGCCAATATACTCATCGTTCATTCTGTTGTCCTGGTAGTCCAACATCCACTTGAACTTCCTGTAGTGAGAAGCGCAGTCATCCGAGCCGGCATCTCCGAAGTTGCTCTTATCGAAGTACATGGCACCACCTTCCCAGCTGTCGATATAGTTTTTGCCAGCATAGTCGAAACCAGCGGGCAGTGACTGTCTGGGAACCATAATCGTCTCATACAGACGAGGGTCGCGATCGGCGAAGATATCTACGCCGGTAGGATTCTTTCCAGGACCATAAACGTCCATGTATGGGAAGTTGCGGCCATCCTTCATGCCGAAACATTCCATCAACTCGTTTGTGGGAACGGCACCACCCTGACGATAGCAATCCAGTGCGAAGCCTCTCCATCCCCAACCCCATGAGTTCACACGCTCGCCATTGACCACTTCATCACTCAGGTATTGTGTGGGATGCACATCGAAAATCTTCTCATGACGTGACTCATTGTTACGATAGCGGTAAGCACGACGGTAGGCCATTCGGTAGCCAGCCTCATCCTGTGTGGCCGGCTGTATCAACTGATAGTAGTTGCCGTTGGCACTATTCATCTCAAAGAAGTCATTGCAATATTGCAGGCAGCGATTCCAAAGGGTGGGATCCTTCTTGCCGAACCAGACGTGAAGCTCGTTCTCCAAACCAGTCGGTTTTTTGTCGTACATCAAATAAGGCTCATCACTGTTGAACAATGGCGATGCGGCAAACATCCAGACCTTGGCACGCAGGGCAAGGGCAGAGGCCTTTGTAAGACGACCAGACCATTGGCCAATATCGGCATCGGGAATGTTCCAAATGAATCCAGGCTCATTGATGGCATTCTGTATGAGTGCGTCTATGAACTCAACAGTCTCCCAAGCTGTGGCGCGTCCACTTGTGAATGCCTCTCCCACCTCGTAAGCTTTGTCAACGAGGCACAGGCCTCCGAAATTACGGAATGCATCGTAGTAACGACTGGCCATAATCGTGTAGGCCTCACCGCGCAGACGACTCTTCTCGTCTTCAGTCATGTCAGGCACACGGTATATGTTCTCGATGATTTGCCAGCACTTGCGCACGGTCTCATAGATAGAGACACGTCCGTCGGCGTCATAGCTCGGAGACTTCGTAGAGTAAGAGAATTTACCAACATAATTACCGTTGTCCGTATCCTGGGCATCCTCGGTCAGGCCGCCGGGATAATAGCTCTGCTTCGGGCCGCCCCAACTTACATAACAATGATAGGAGTCAGAAAGGACATCGATAGGTGCTCCGTTCATCATGTTTCCGGAGGTATAGGTACAATAGAGCTGCCCATAGGCACTCCACAGGAAATTGCGGGTGTATTCAGCCTTGGAAAATACCGTGTCGATATTCACGTCAACACCAGGAGATTTCTCAAGGAATGCATTACCAATGTTGACTTGGTCAACGCATGATGTGAAAATGCCGGTGGTAAATCCCAAAGCGAATAAGCAAATAAATATTTTTTTCATATTCTTTAATTATCAAATTTCAACTTATCAACTTGTGAGCTTAAGCATTTAGAAGTTTATTTGTGCGCCAAAGTTATAGACACGTGTCATAGGATAACGCATACCAAATCCTTCCAAACCTTGTCCGGGAGCTTCGGGGTCGTTACCTTTGAAGTTGGCAAATGTCAACAGGTTTTGACCTGAAACATAGAATCTCACGTAGTTTAACAATGGTATCCACTTCGGTTTGTTGAAGGTATAACCAATCTCGACATTCTTCAAACGCGCGTACTTTGAGTCAATAATCCATGCTTGTGAATCATGATTGTTGTGGACACGGTTTTCAAAAGAGATACGCGGCAGCTTGGCATCGGGATTGTCTTCCGTCCAAGAATTGTCAGCCACCCACTGTGCCAAAGCCGAAGTATTCGTAGATCCGAACTGGTCACGGAAATAACCGTTCAGAGCACGGCTCGTATTCGTGGCACCTACCCAAAGCATGGAGAAGTCAAGACCCTTCCAGCTCAGGCCGGCATTGACGGACCATGTAAACTCAGGGTTCTCTGTATATCCAAGGGGTTTCTGGTCGTTCTGGTCGATAATACCGTCACCATTGAGGTCCACATAGACAGCATCACCATACTTCAGTTTTACCACCTGGTCAGGCATGCTCACGCCATATTTCTGCTGATAACGTTCTTCTGTACCTTCCTGATAGAATTCGAACAGGTCGTAGCCAAAGCGCTGTCCGACAGGAAGACCTGTGCGGCTCAGGTAATCATACATGGGTGGCACTTCGAGCATGTCAATCACCTTGTTTCTGGCAAAGGCGATGCTGGGACTGATATTGTAACGGAAATCCCTTATTTTGTCTGACCACTTCAGTGTCAATTCAAAACCATGATTCTTCACACGGCCTTCGTTGACATAACCTGACGGCAGGCTGGTCACAGCAGGCAAAAGAGATCTGTTCGATACCAAGATGTCCTTGCGGTTCTCCCAGAAGAAGTCCAGGTTCATCGACAAGCGGTCTTTGAAGAAATAAGCATCGAGGCCGATGTCGAACTTGGAAGCGGTCTCCCATGTGACGTTCGGGTTACCGGCTGTCAATTCCTTCACGGCCTGCAACCAGTTTCCACTTGTACCAAAGTTAGCACCTCTCTCCTGAGGGTTCACTGTCATCGAGCCCTGATAGAACTGCCAAGCACCTGGCAGATAGAGGAAACGTGCACCGTTGGTGTTATCGTTACCGACCTTACCCCACGAACCACGGATTTTCAGGTAGCTGACAACATCTTTGATGGGTTCCCAGAATTTCTCGCTTGATGGAATCCAACCAGCAGAGAACGAGGGGAATGTACCGTAGCGTTTACCCTCGGCAAAATTCTCTGAACCATTATAGCCAATGTTGAAGTCAATCATGTAGCGTGAGAGATAGTCGTAGGTGACACGCCCGACAAGACCGACATAGCCTTTCGGTATCGAAATGTAGAGGCTGCCATCGGAATCCCAAGGATAATAGGTTTTGCTCTGATTATAAAGAAGCAAGGCACCCACGTTGTGGTTACCGAACTTGCGAGCATAGTTAAAGCTTGCCTCGGCATACCAGTTGCGGGTTCCCCAACGGCTGTCTGAATAAGGTATTGGCCAGGTGATATTCTCCTTACGCAGCACTTCCTGTCCATTGACGATGGTTGCTACGTATGTCACACCCGTACCGAATCCATTCTGGCGGTTCTTACGGGCAGAATATTCGGAATTATAAGAGCCTTTTACCCTGAAATCCAAACCCGGTGTGAGGAAACTCATATCGAGTTTGTACTGAAGGTCGAGGTTCAGCACGTTGGTGCTTGTGTTCGTGAAGCCTAAGTCATAGAAGTTCGAAAGGGCATCACGGTCGTAAGGACCTACGATGTTGGCATCGGCCACAACATGACGCCCTTGGTCGTCAACTCCGATACCGGCATACGGGGTGGCACCCTGCAAATAGCGGAAGAGGAATGCCTCGCCGCCACCCATCTCGGTACGGTTCTGGACACGGCCTCCCAAGGTGAGCGAGAGCTGGCTGTACTTGGATACGTCTATGTCCAAGTTGGCACGATAATTGAACCTGTTGTAATGGAAATCCTCATCGCTATTGTTCGAGAAGGTCCGGAAGAGTGAGTTCTGATTCATGAAACCAGCAGAGATGAAATACCTCACTCTATCTGTACCACCTTTGACATTCACGTTTACCTGCTCCTGCCAAGCAGCTTTTTTCATCAGATAGTCAATCCAGTTCGTATTGGGGAATGTAACTGGCATGTCGCCTGTGCGGAAATGCTCCATCAGGTCCTGATTGAACCGAATGCCGGTGCCCGCATAGGGGGTATAGTCGGAGATGGTAGCGGAACCTGGCCACTGATTCATTGGCAATGCATCGGTTATGGCCGCGTAGTTCCACATCTTTCCGTAGGTATAGGAATCAGCGAAGTCAACGAACTTGGAAATCTGCTGTACGGCAGCACTGGCAGAGACGGTGACAGAGGCTTTGCCGGCCTCACCACGTTTTGTGGTGACAAGGATGACGCCGTTAGCACCTCGCACACCGAATACGGCTGTTGCCGAGGCATCCTTCAGGATGGAGATTTCCTGAATCTCGTTGGGGTCGATTTGTGAGAAAGGACGCTCAACACCATCGACGAGTACCAGCGGCTCGGCACTATTCAGGGTGCCTATACCACGTACGCGGATTGTGGGTTCATCGTCGCCAGGCATACCAGAAGGCTGCACCACCGAAATACCCGGCAGTTTTCCTTGCAAGGCATTAGCCACGTTTGCCACAGGTGCCTTCAAAAGTTCATCACCATTCACTGCAGAAACAGCGCCTGTGAGGGTCAGCTTCTTCTGCTGACCGTAAGCGATTACCACCACTTCGTCCAGGACTTTCTGATCAGGGAGCAATGTGATTTTCAAAGGCTTCCCATCAACCTTTTGTGTCTGTGTCTGGAAACCCATGTAGGAGATTTCCAGGGTTGCACCTCGTTCTACTGATGAAAGGGTGAAATGACCGTTAATGTCCGTAAGGGCACCTTTGCCATTCGGACTCACCTTAACAATCGCGCCGATAAGGGGTTCTCCCAACTCGTCGTTCACTGTTCCTTCCACTGTTAAACTTTGGGCAAACACGACATTAGGTAGCAGGAATAGAAATGCCAGCATACCTAACAAATAACTTTTCGTTGTCTTCTTCATCTGATCATGTTTTAATTTAGGTATAGTGAAACAATGGATTAATTA
>CADBSN010000036.1 GCA_902797255.1 uncultured Bacteroidales bacterium
AATGCCTACCTCTATCAGAAGGGAGTACTTGATGAGGTTATTTACACCGTACTATATAACGCCAGTGAGCGTGACTTCCATCAGCGCATTGACTTTCGCCTGCTGGATTCCAACCTACGTACGGAGTTGCAGGCTGCAGGTATCACCCTGGACTATCATTTCTCTGTTTATGACAGCAATGGACTGCAGGTCTATCAATGTGAGGATTACAACGGGGAGGGTGCAGAATATAGCTACACCCAGATGTTATTCCGCAACGATCCGTCGCAAAAGATGGGTATTCTTCGCGTGCATTTTCCTGAACTTGATAGCTATATCATGGGCATCGCGCGTACCATGATGCCGACCATGCTCTTCACGCTCATCCTCTTCTTTACGTTCTGTTTTACCGTTTGGCTCATTGCCCGACAGAAGCGTGACACGGAAATGAAGAACGACTTCATCAACAACATGACCCATGAGTTCAAGACGCCCATTTCCAGTATCTCACTAGCTGCTCAGATGCTGGGCGACAAGAGTATCACGAAGTCCGAGGCCATGATTGACAACCTTTCGCGCGTCATCGTCAGTGAAACCCGCCGTCTGCGCTATCAGGTGGAGAAGGTGTTGCAAATGTCGCTTTACGAGAAAGGGAATATCCGTTTCAACGAACGAGAGGTGGATGCCAATGTCATCATCGATGATGTCGTGAAGACCTTCACACTGAAGGTGCAGCAGAGCGGCGGACAGCTTATAGCTGACCTCGATGCAGAAGACGCTGCCATCTACGTCGACGAGATGCATTTCACCAATGTCATTTTCAACCTGCTAGACAACGCCGTGAAGTACCGCCGAGAGGATGAACCACTGAGCCTGCATGTGAGCACCCAGAATGTGGGCGAACGTCTTGTGGTTACCATTCAGGACAATGGTATAGGTATTCGACACGACGATCTCAAACATGTCTTCGACCGCTTCTATCGTGTCCACACAGGTAACAAGCATGATGTCAAGGGGTTTGGACTCGGATTGGCTTATGTCAGAGGTATGGTGGAATTGATGCACGGCTCCATTAAAGCAGAGAGCGAGTTCGGACAAGGCACCAAGTTCATCATAAACCTGCCGCTGATAGATTAAAGGCAGGTCAAACAAGACTTATGGAAATGGAATTCCTATTATGAATAGAGTTCCTATAATAATAAATAGAATAATTCACAACAACAACTTTTTAAACTACTACGACTATGACACAGGAAGAAACAAAACTCAAGATTTTACTCTGCGAAGACGACGAGAGTCTTGGCATGTTGCTCCGCGAATATCTTCAGGCCAAAGGCTACGATGCAGATCTATGCCCCGATGGCGAGGCTGGCTACAAAGCTTTCATCAAGACCACATACGACATGTGTGTGCTTGATGTGATGATGCCTAAGATGGACGGTTTCACCCTCGCTCAGGAAATCCGTCAGGTAAATCAGGATGTGCCTATCATCTTCCTCACCGCCAAGAACCTGAAGGAAGACATCTTCGAAGGCTTTAAGATTGGTGCCGACGACTACATCACTAAACCTTTTTCCATGGAGGAACTTGTACTTCGAATGGAAGCAATCCTTCGCCGTGTTCACGGAAAGCAGACCAAGAGTGTCTCTGTCTACCACATCGGTCGTTTCGAGTTTGACACCAAGCGGCAGATTCTCTCCATTGGTGACAAGTCCACCAAGCTGACTACCAAGGAGAGCGAACTCCTTATCCTCCTCTGTGCCCATGCGAATGATGTTCTCCAGCGTGAACTGGCTCTGAAGACCATCTGGATTGATGATAACTACTTCAATGCTCGTTCCATGGATGTCTATATCACCAAGCTGCGTAAGCACCTGAAGGATGATCCAGACATCGAAATCAACAACGTCCACGGCAAGGGCTACCGACTCATCGCTCAGATGGAGGAGGAATGATGAAATGGATAATTTGAAAGATGAGAGATTGAAAAGATAACTCATTGTTGAAAGAAAGAAGCTGGCGCCGTGTCAAGGTTTTCCTCCCTATGACACGGCGCCGGTTTCTTTCTTTTCGGCGTTCAGACGCTACTTGGCGCCCAGCCCATTACTCAGCGCTAATAATCTTGCAGATATTAGTTGTACTTTGGCTTCTTGTAGTTGACATAGATGTGCAGACAGATACCTCCAATCACGATGAGGATGGCCAGGAACTGAATCCAGTTGTAGTCCACGCCATCAAAAAGATAGCTACAGATGAGAATGAGGGCGCCGACAATAGCGCAGATGATTCCAGAATAGAGTTTCATTGTTTATGATTTTAATGTTAGATTTTTGCCTTTCAGAGGCCAATTTTCCGCATTGGCAGCACAAATTAAGGCAAAAAACTTGAAATGCCGAAACGTTTTGCCTAAAAAGTGATGTCAGAGCCTTTTTTTTATGCTTTTTTGAAGAAAAACGCCTTGAAATGCTTGTCATATCAAGAAAAAGTTGTACCTTTGCACCGCATTTTTGCAAAAAATCTATTTAACCACTTATTAACGTATTATGAATCAGTACGAAACCGTTTTCATTTTAACTCCCGTTTTGTCTGACGATCAGATGAAGGAAGCGGTCGCAAAGTTCAAGAAAATCCTCACTGATGGAGGTGCTGAAATCTTGAACGAAGAGCAGTGGGGTCTGAAGAAACTCGCATACCCCATTCAGAAGAAGTCTACAGGCTTTTATGTGTTGGTAGAGTTCAAGGCTGAGCCTACTCTGATCGAGAAGCTCGAGGTCAACTATCGTCGTGATGAACGCGTTCTCCGTTACATCACCGTCAAGATGGAGAAGTATGCTGCAGAGTATG
>CADBSN010000037.1 GCA_902797255.1 uncultured Bacteroidales bacterium
CATGATGTCACGACCTACGGCTACGGTGCCGTGTTTCTCCCACAGTACCACATCGTAATGACGGATTTGCTCGAGGGTGGCATCTGCCAGTTCGACGGAACCGGGCAGGGTGTAGGGCACGATGCCGATGCCAAGAGGTGCGAAGGCAAGGGTCTCAGGAATCATGGACCACAGCACGTGGGTCATCTCACCTGGACGTAGAAACCGTTCGATGTGGCTCATGGCTACGAGTTCGATGGGATGGGTGTGCAGGGTGGCTTTGTACTGGCTTCCTGTTTCAAGCAGGTAGTTTTGCAAGGCCAAGTGAGAGGGTAGTTCGCTGGTGGGCATGACTGGCTCGTCAGCAATGATCTCATAGGAAGCACAGTCGTCGCAGATGCGAATGATGGCTCCGTTCTGCATGGGCCATCGTGCGAGATCGCGCATACGTTTTCCAGTTCCTTTTGCGTAGAAATACTTGCCTTTGAGGTAAGGCAACACCTTACCGATTGGTTGTATGGGTGCGATGGCAGGCATCGCAGACATCTCTGCATCGACAAACTCTGTGATGTTAACGGTGATATTACCACCATTACGTTCGGCCCAACCGTTTTGCCAGAGGTAACCTGTGACTTCAGCGACATCGTTGATGACGGCAGCAAGGGCAGGGCGGTTATGCAGTATTGATTCCATGTTTGTTTTATTTACGTTTTAACGGGATATCGTTATGACAGGATTAGTTGTAATCTTCTCCATACCTTTCTTTGGTAATCTGTTCAAGGGATTTGCCGCGTGTGTTGGGGCATCCGATGATACCGACGATGAGGGAGATGAGGAGGAGGACAATCATGCACCATGCTGCGATGGTGAAGCCTTCTCCGTTTTCACCGTAGATGTAGGTGAAGACGAGTCCCCATACGGCAGAGAGGCCACGTACGATGAAGAACATGAGTCCTTGAGCTCCTGCGCGGAACTTGGCTGGGAAGAGTTCAGAACCCCAAAGGGCATAGAATATCTGGACAGATAGACCTCCGTTGATACCCCAAAGGATGGAGAATGCCCACAGGCTTCCCATTCCGTTGACACCTATGATGATGACCACCCAAGTGGCCAAAGCAGCTACCAAACCGAGCACGTAGAACAGTTTGTGAGGCAGACGGTCTATGAAGAAGGAGAGGTTGAAGGTGATGGCCACCACGATGACCCATCCCACACATGAGAGCATGTTGGCGTATTCGTTCGACAGACCACCTGCTGTCTCATAGATATGTGGCTGGAAGAATCCCATGACCGATGCTACGAGGTTCCAAGTGAGGTAGATGGTAGCAAGGAAGCAGACGGTCTTGATGGCTGTACGGTTTGAGAACAGCACCTTGAATGCATGGAGCAGACCCGTGTCCTCGCCTTTGGCCTTAGCGGCTTTCTGACTTTCTTTCCATTCGTTGCTCTCGTCTAATTTACGTTGCAGATTCCAAGCTACGAAGGCTACAACAAAGAGAGAGAAGAACACCACACGCGAACTGAACACATTGAGCGCAGGACCGTCGAGTGTTGCTCCTCCTATGGCATGACCTATTGACTCAACCCATCCGAACAGGTATCCGCCTGGTGCGAAGCACATACCCAACAGCAGGATAATCATAGGTCCGAATCCCCATGACATCTGTGAGATGCAGATGTTGCGTCCGCGATTGTAAATCTCGGAACTCTCGGAGATGTATGTCCATGATGCAGGTACACCAATGCCAACAGAGATGCCTGTCACAAGGAATCCTGCGAGCAACATGGGGAAGTTGACAGAACACATGACGAGTAGTACGCCTGTCATATAAACCAAAAGGTTGTAGGTATAGATGAACTTGCGACCATAGCGATCGGCTAAGAATCCTCCAATGATGGCTCCAATGGCTGCTCCCAGACAGTTGGCACTGATGAAGTTGAGCCATCCTAGATGAACTTCGGACAGACCTAGGTAGTTCTGCCAGAGTGTGAGACCGCTAGCACCTGCTACGATGGCTCCTGCATCGAGGTAATTTGTGAGCGACACAGCGATGGTGCTCTTCAAAGAAGAAGCAGACCCACCCCCTTTCCCCTCCCTGTGAGGGCGGGGAGTGGTTACTTCTGCAACATGCGAAGATTTGTCAGAAACTATTTCCGTATTCATATATTATTTCAATTTTATTTATCGGGTATATACTCCCCTCCATTCAGGGAGGGGATGGGGGTGGGTCATTTTATCCTCTTATACTTGTAACATCACGTTCGTATTGTTCGATTTCAGGGATGAAATCCTGACCTACTGGTACATCGTTGCGGAGGCAGAATTCATCATAGACTGCATTCCACGGGAGGGCTTTGGCCTCTTCGAGGAGACCGAGTGTCTGGAACCCCTTACCTTCCAACTCATAGCGACTGAGAAGGGAAGAGGGTTCGAGGAGAGCACGGAGCATACATTTTTGAGCAGCACGAGAGCCGATGACGTATGCACCGATGCGGTTGATGCTGCCATCGAAGAAATCGAGGCCGTAGTGAACTCGATCCATTGCGTTGGCACGTACAATCTCAGAGAAGAGTTCCTGAGTGGGGTCATCCATGATGGTTACATGGTCGGAATCCCAACGTATAGGACGACTGACATGAAGCATCAGCTCAGGTACGAACTGCAGCACGGCACTGACTTTGTCGGCAGGACTTTCCGTAGGGTGATAGTGTCCTGTATCGATGGTGAGGATGATGTTGTTTTTCGCAGCATAGGCAGTATAGAAATCATGACTGCCAACCGTGAAACTCTCCAATCCGATTCCAAACACCTTTCCTTCGATGCAGTCCTTCATCATTGGCTGTTTTTTCGCAAAAATCTGATCAAGCGAATCTTTCAAGTAATGACGGTAAAGGAAGTGGTTGACGCTCTGGTCTTTGCAACCATCGTGTACCCATAGGTTCATAATGCAGGGGTCACCTTGTGCCTCACCGATGGCATTAGCGATGTCACGACAACGGCAGGTATGCTCAATCCAGAATTTGCGGATGCTGTCATCAGGGTTTGAGAGAGAGAGGTTGCCGCTCTTAGGGTGTGAGAAACTGGTAGAGTTGAAATCGAGTTTCGTGTCATATTCCTTTCCCCAGTCAATCCAACTCCGGAAGTAGGTCACATCGACCTCGTCACGGTCTACCACTTTCCCTTTGAAATCTCCATAGATTTCGTGGAGGTTCAAACGGTGGTTGCCTGGTATGAGACGCTTGGCCTTCAAGATGTCTGCACGCAATTCGTCGATATTGCGAGCTTTACCCGGGTAGTTGCCAGTGCTCTGGATACCACCAGAGAGTGCTCCTGCTTGTACTTCGAAACCTGCAACATCATCTGCTTGCCAGCAGTGCATGCTGAGATGGAAGTCCTGTAGTTGTTTCAATACCTTTTCTGTATCGATACCTAAATCTGCGTAACGGGCTTTTGCCAATTCATAGGCTTTGTTTACTAATTCTTCTTTCATGGATTATATACGTTTTAGTTATTGTATTATTTTCAGATACTTCTCATATACAGCATCCCATGTCGTTGTTTCTTGAGGGATGTAGGTCTGCATATCGATGGACTCTGCGATCACTTTCCGCATTTCAAAACGGTCATTTATCAATCTGGCGGCCTTTGCCTGAAGCATGATGTTTCCGATGGCTGTTCCTTCTACAGGTCCTGTCAACACAGGGATGCCGAGGCTGTCGGCTGCCATCTGCATGAGGTACGTGTTGCGACTGCCGCCACCAATGACATGGAGACGTTCGATAGGGAAGGGGGCAAGTTCATTGAGGTATCCTAACACCTGACGGTAGCGCAGTGCTAGACTTTCGAAGATGCAGCGTGCCTGTTGCTGGTACGTCTCTGGGACGGGCTGATGAGTTTCGCTGCAAAAGCCCTTAATGGCTTCAATCATGCTGATTGGATTCGCAAACCGTGGGTCATCAGGATTGATGAGACTGCGGAACGGTTCTGCTGTCATTGCTTCCGAATTCAGTTGATTGATGTCTGTAGGAGCGTCTGTCCATTCTTGTCGACAACGTTCCAAAAGCCACATGCCGCAGATGTTCTTGAGGAAACGGGTGGTACCCTCGATGCCACCTTCGTTGGTGAAGTTGTAATCGTAACTCTTCTGATTGATGATGGCGTCTTGGGTCTCGATGCCCAACAAGCTCCAAGTACCACAACTGAGGTAGGCAAATCGTTCGTCTGTGGCTGGTACAGCAGCTACAGCAGATCCTGTGTCATGACCGGCTACAGCAACAACTGGAACGGCACCAAGTCCAGTCAGTTGTTGTACTTCCGTACTCAGTGTACCTACTACCTCTCCAGGATTGATATAGCGTCCGAACTGACTTTCACTGAGTTTTATGGTGTCAAGCAGTTCTTGATCAATCCGTTTGGTACGAGGGTCGAGCAGTTGACTGGTACTGAGGATGGTATACTCACAAACCGCTTCACCTGTCAACATATATGTTAAGGCATCAGGAATGAAGAGTATCTTGTCGGCAGTCTCAAGTGCGGAATCATTGTTGCGACGCATTGTGAAGAGCTGGAACAAGGAGTTAAAGTTCATGAATTGGATACCGGTCTTCTCGTATACACGTTCCTTAGGCATCATTTTGAAATACTCCTCCATTGCTCCTTCGGTATGAGGGTCACGATAGCAGTAGGGATTGCGGAGGATACCTCCGTCTTTCCCGATACAGACGAAGTCTACCCCCCATGTGTCGATGCCGATACTTGTCAGCTGGATGCCTTCGCTTGCTACCAATCTTAACGCTCTTATGATTTCGTCGTACAGAGCATAAATGTCCCAGAAGAAGTGACCACCCGTCTGGATGATGCGATTGGGGAAGCGAGTCAGTTCTCGCTGTTGGAGTCCCCCTTCTTCTATGGAACCTAATATGGTTCGCCCATTTGTGGCTCCTAAATCGATAGCAAGGAACAGACCATTGACCATTTTTTCATGATTACATTTTATCATTTTATAGTTATTACATTTTTCATAAGTCTTTTTCTGAATAGATGTCGTTCCACCATGTAGGGTCGTCTTGCAGGTACTTGGCAAACCATGCAAAGATGGTGTTCTGCCATTTGATTCGCTTCTGGAAGTCGAGGATATGGTGGTTCTGTCCCTTGACGAGTACCATCGCAGTCTCTCGTCCCAATAGTTTCAAGGCTGTAAACATCTGGATACTTTCACCCACAGGTACGTTGGTGTCGGCATCGCCATGCAGGAAGAGAATCGGGGTATGAATCTTGTCGGCATTGAACAATGGACTCTGATCTACATACAGATGCTTGTCTGTCCATGGATAGCTGTTTGCCATGCTGACCTCGCTGTAGCTGTAGCCCCAATAGCCTTCACCCCAATAACTGGTGTGGTCGCTGATACCTGCATGCGAGATAGCTGCAGCAAAGATGTCAGTCACGGTTTGTAGGTACTGTGTCATGAATCCTCCATAGCTGGCACCGATACATCCAATCTTCTTTGCGTTGACAAACGCATGCTCCTTGCAGAACTGCTTCGTTCCATCGATGATGTCCTGTGCCACACCTTCACCGGCTGTGTTGACATGACGTGAAGAGAATTCCTGACCGAATCCTGTGGCTCCGGAAGGATTGATGACAAGCACCACATATCCTAACGAAGCATAGGCATGATGCGGATAACGGCTTTCGAAGTTGCGAGAGGTCGGCGAACAACCTCCGTAGTAGTTCACAATCATCGGATACTGTTTCGATGCGTCGAAATCAGCTGGGAGGTAATAGCGTCCTGAAATGGTTTCACCTCTGCTATTCTTGAACGCCCATGCATGACATTCTCCCAGTGTGGAATTTTTCAGGTTTTCGCTACTCAGGTCGTCACAGAGGGTAGATTTCATGGTTTTTGTATTGAGCAGATGCAGACGGTTGCTGTTAGATGCACTGACACCGTAATAAGCAATCAGCGGAGCTGTTGATGCACAATCGAAAGAACTGATGACTTCCTCGCTACATGCAATTTCCTTGATACGTCCGGTCTTGGGATTCAGCTGGAACAGATTGACAGAGTCGCAATCCTCGGCGGTGAAGTATAGCATGCCGTCGTACTCGTTCCAGGAAACTCGACTGACAGATGGGTTGAAATATTTTGTCGGACAGCGTAAGTTGCTGGTGCTCATATCGCTTTTGTTGACATCGATGAGGAACAGTTGTGTATCTGTCATGCTCGGTGTACGTCCTTCCGGCACATTCTTGCCAATTCCACCAAAAGCCTCAGGACTACCGTATATGGCAATCATAGAACCATCGGGAGAGAGCACAGCACGTGAAGTGAATCCATCATCCTCGAAGACACACTTTGTCTCCATCGTCTCCAGATTGAGCAGATAGAGGGAGTAGAGGGTGGTAGGGCGTTCGGTGAGACGTGATTTCTCTGTTCCGTACAGTAATAGCTTTCCGTCGTTTGAGATGCCCGATAGGTTGATGTTGTGGTGTCCATAAGTGAGTGGTTGTACCATCCCTGTCTTCATATCATATTTCAGCAGGTTCGTACGATTACGCCAGCCTGGCTGACGGTCTTCTGGCTGCAACACTTGATAAACACCCTCATCTTCTTTGGGACCTTCGTTCTCCTGATAGGTAATCAGGAAGTCCTCTGTAGGTGCGATATGGTAATTGCCTCTTGGTACTCCTTCTGTCAAAACTGTCTCACGTCCTGTTGCAGGGTCTACACAAATGAATTTCATGCCTCCAGGGTTGTCTTCCGTATAGTAATACTGATTGGATGTAGGCATCCAGTAGACTGGATATCCCAGGTCGGCTAACTGGCGTCCTGTAGCAGTCTCACGGATGATGGTGTGGGTCTTGGTCTTACCATCTGTAGCAGTTGTCCGATAAGATATGCGGATGTACTTGCCGTTATGTGATAGTGATGCTCCTGTGTAGGTCTTGGCTGTGATGACATCCATGAAGTTGTACTTATGACGTGCTGTGTAGTCACAGATGTTGATACAATCTGCTACGTCTGCTTCTACGTTGATGCTAGCCGAATCTGTTTTTTCCGGTACAGACAGATACTTGATAACCACCTGATGGGCAGTTGGCTCAAGACGCACATAACCACTCATTTGTTTCTTTCCGTCGACAAAAAGCTGGTATTTGCGGATGCCCTTCACACTGATGGTGACACCAGTGTATAGTTTGTTATCAAGGTTGAAACCAATGAGATGAAGAGCTGCCTCCCCTGAATCCCCTCCTGAGGGAAGGGACTTTATGTCAATTGTTTGACCATTCTCCAATAGTGTTTGTTTGATAGGTATATCCAACAAGTTGGATTCGTCGAATTCCGAGGCTTTCACATCTTTCTTGTCTATCATCACAGGATTCCGTACGGGAAATGGACCTGCATAGCGGACTTGTGTGATATAGACCCCCTCCGGCTCCCCCTCTATGGGGAGTGCGAAACCCAAAACCGAAAGGCTGAAGGCTGCGATTGAAAAAAGAAATCTTTTCATATTTACGGCTATTTTATCTAGCTTTACTGATGATATTTTTTATATGTTCTGTGAAAGAGCTGTTGTTCAGAAGGCTTTCTATTGTAAGATGCATCCGATAACGCCAATAATGGCGAGAGTTGGCTGGTACGTTGATCCGTTCGGCTGCAGCATCGGGATAACGTAGCTTCTCATCGATGGCTAACCAGTCTTGAAGGGTCAGGATACATAGTACGGATGGGCACTCCAGATGTTGGCGTATGATGGTCTCACACAGCCATCCTGGTGCCCGTTCGGGTGCAGGGCCTTCTAATCCAAGCACTTTGTTGTAGTATCGCTGGGAACGCTCAGGGTCTTCTTCCCACCATCCACGAAGGGTAGGGGTGTCGTGTGACGAGATGGTGCAGACCGAGAGGACAGGATTGTTCTGTAGGATGCCGAATTCCAGCCCTGGAGCTTTCGGCATGCTTTGTATTTCGAGACTCAGTATTTCCAAGTTGTTTATCACCCACGACATACATTCAGGAATCATACCCAAATCCTCGCCGCATGCAATCATCTGAGTCGAGCGAGTGAGTGCAGGCAATTTCTTCATCGCCTCTACATACCAGAACTGATTATGGCGGCAGTAGAAGAATTCGTGGTACATGTGATCGAAGGCATGACGCGATGATTCGTCCATCTGCTTGTAGGCCTCTTCCTGCTTGGCTCCTATCTTGATATGGTAGCGAGTGGGGTCTTTGGCATCTTGCAAGTACATATCTTCATAAAAAGGTACACCATAACGGGCGATTTCTTCTGTTGTCATAGGTAAGGCAGGTGCGAAATGTCCCATCAGACCACTCTTGTAAGGTACAGGTATTTCCCAGATGCGGCAGAATCCAAGGATGTGGTCTATGCGGTATGCCGAGAAGTATTCGGCCATCTTCCGCATTCTGTGAATCCACCAACGATAACCGTCACGTGCCATCACGTCCCAGTTGTAAGTGGGGAATCCCCAGTTCTGTCCGTCCTCAGAGAAGAAATCGGGTGGGGCTCCCGTCTGTCCGCTCATGTTGAAATACTGAGGCTCAGCCCAAGCCTCTACACTGTTGGTGCTGATACCGATTGGGATATCTCCCTTCAGGATAATACCTTTCTTCCGTGCATAATTCCCAACTTCCAGTAACTGGAGGTGCAGGTTGTACTGAATATAATAGTGGTAGAAGATTTCGTATTTCTCTTGTTTGATGAGCTTTTCTACTTCTGTTGCGTCATATTGACTATATGCAGGCCACTTTGTGAATTCTGATGTTGCATATTTATCGCGCAGATATGAGAAGGCGGCGTATGGTTGCAGCCATTCTTCGTTTTTCTGGCAGAACGTCTTGAAGCCTTTTGTGCGTAACACCTTCTCTCCGTCCTCTTCATACTTTCTGCGCATGTAACTGCGTTTCAGGTTGTTTACAGCCTCATAGTCAATCTGCGGCAGCGCATTCACCCGTTTGCGTTCTTTTTCATACTGCTTCATTGCCTTTGCGTCAGCAAGAGGCCCCAGTTTCTGAAGACTGAGATACATAGGGTGCAAAGCATAGACGGAGATGATGTTGTATGGATAGGAATCCGTCCACGAGTGAGATATGGTTGTGTCGTTGATGGGTAAGATCTGAACGGCACCCATTCCAGTCTGCTCAGCCCATTTCACGAGTTTTATCAGGTCGCCAAAGTCACCCACCCCTTGGCTCTCCTCGCTTCGTAGCGAGAATACAGGAATCGCTACACCTGCTACGCGATGAGGTTCGCTCCACCAATCGTGTTGCTCATATACTTCCATTGACCCTTGATCCTTGACCCTCGTCTCTTGACCCTTGGCCCTTGGCTCTCGACTCAAGACGTGAGGCATCGTTGCAACTTCAATACGTGTTTCGTGTCCGTCTCGTTCAATGTAATATCGATAGGTAATCAGTTCGTCTGAATCATCAGGCAAATCGATGCTGCCTGTCCAATCCTTTCCGTCGTTGGTGGATAATGGGATGCGAACAGCCGGTTTGCTACCTTGCGACAGGCTCACCCATACCGATTCACCCCATTGGGTATAATACTCTATTTTGAATTTGATTTGCATAATCACATTTTCACTTAGAGTCGAGAATCAAGAGTCGAGAGTCCTCTTGAACTTCTCAAACTTCTCAAACTTTTCAACTTTCAACTTTGGCTTTCGCCCAAAATGCTTCCGCTTGGCATAGTTCAAGCAAGCTTGACTCTGCTCTCGCTCAATCGCATTTTTCATTTTTCACTCTTCCCTTTTCAATTTACTTTGAACTCCTTGAACTTTGAACTCTTCAAATCATTGCTTCATCCTCTCGTAAATCGCCAACACATCTTGGGTGTCAACAATTCCGTCTTGGTTCACATCACAAGCCTTTATGGAAAGCGAACCATCCTGCATCTGTTGATATACGCAGAGCACATCTTGGGTGTCAATCACCCCATCTTTATTCACATCCTCTTGCAGCGGCAGATAGGCTTTGTTCGTGCGGATACGTACCTGACGTTTGTAGTCGTATGCATAATTGTCCTTTTGGGTTGTGCAAGTGAGGGCGACAGTCACAATCGTATCACCGTCTGCCACGTAGGGAACCATCAGATTTCCTGTGTCAGAGAAAACGTCTGGATGGCTCGACGTCCAACTGACGTTCGTTCCATATCGCAGCCCTTCGAAACTGAGATCTACATCTGCTTTGATGAGCTGGAAGGATGTCACAGGCATGTTGTTCTTTACGATGTTTGTATAGTTGTAATCTACTGCGTAGTTTCCATTCATGTTGCTACCCCAGATACTTACACCATCTGTGGAGATGGCTGTGAGGCCGACCGTTACTGCGTTCGTCCCGCTGTATACCTGAGGGAGAACGACTCCATAGTATTCCTTTACGGCAGAACTTCCTGTGCCTTTCGGACGAACCTTTAACGTGATGAACGAAGTGCCTGCCTTGCGTCGCCAGGTGCCGACAAAGTCACCCGATACCTGCCCGTTCTTCTTCAGTAGTGCGATGCCTGGAGACGAATAGGCGTTGTTGGCAAAGTCCACCTTGTAAGGGTGCAACATCATTTGATAGGTACCTGCTATCTCGTCCGGCGTGCAAATCTCTGTGCTATCGATGTCCTCCTGTGAGTAGATGGAGTTCACGCCAGTCAGACCATTAAACTCGAAAGGCGAGGCTACCAACCAGCCCTTTTCGTTGACAAACAATTGGTGAACACGATCCTCAAATCCTTCGTTGCCCGAGTTGAAACGAGTGTGATAAATCAGGTATGCGCGTCCGTCCTCATCAAGCAACACAGAGTTATGTCCTTGGCTCATCTCCGCGAATTGCATCGTGTCCCATTTGTGCGAACCCAGTATCTTCATGCCTCGTGTGGTCGTGGCATTCGGTCCGTAGTTCATCATGTAGCTTGGAAATATGGCGCTGGTGCTGTTACCGTCAGCATAAGGGCCGTTAGGATTTTTCGAACGGTAGTAGTGCATCTCGTAGCCTTTCGAAGCTTCCAGTCCTCCGTGCGTCACGAACAAGTAATAGTAGTTGCCGATATGTTCGATGTATGCGCCTTCGCCCGATACATAATAGCCACCTGCTATCTTCTTTCCGAAATAAGGGTCGCTAGTCACACCGTCCGTGTCGTTATTCGTGCCAGGGTAGGTCGTGGTGTAGTCTCTCAGTCCAGTCTCTTTGTCGAGTTTCAGCATGAAGATACCGCCGCTCCACGAGCCGTATGCCATCCACAATTCGCCTTCTTCATCGAAGAAGGTGCAAGGGTCGATGTTGTTAGGCCAACGGCGCCCCCAGCTGCCCCCTATGTTGTAGCGATCTGGCAGACTCGTCTGTGTGCCAATCACCAATTCCAAGTCCGTCTGTTTGTAAGTTTGGTCCGACGGGTCGCTCCATTGGAACCCCGAAAACACTATAGGTCCCTGATAGACGTATGGCCCAGTGATATTGTTTGAGGTCAGCAGTACGATGACCGATCGCCAGTTATCTCCGTTCAGGCTCATATACATACACCAC